>NZ_JAAGPL010000030.1:0-239 GCF_017104785.1 Burkholderia sp. Ac-20353
GAAAAAAAAAAAATCGAACACCTCTGCCCAATTCTGTCCATACATCCCTCCGATCTCTATTCACTTCTTTGCTAACCGCTGCTTTCGTCATTCTCTCTCCTCTTCTCTCAATTGCACTTCCATAACGTAACATTCTGCCACTTACTCTCGCTCTCCGCGTCGACTCTTATCTCCCTCACACAATTCTTCTTCCAATTAACCCTGCTTCACTATCTGCTGTCCATCATCTCTCAGTAGTC
>NZ_JAAGPL010000296.1:0-7592 GCF_017104785.1 Burkholderia sp. Ac-20353
TCGCGGGTTTTTTGCGTGCCGGTTCTGCCGATGCGCGTGCCGATTGGCGTACCGATTGGGGTGCCGATGCCCGGCGCGGTATTCCATCGTCGCGTTGGGGGTAGCGGGCACGGGATGCGTCGCTGGTTTAGAATCGACCGCTTGTTCGGCATCGCACTCACGGTATCTCCATGGCTTACAAAACTATCGAAGACACGATCGGCAACACGCCGCTCGTGCAATTGATCCGCTTGCCGGATGACGAGATTCGCGCGCGCAACAACGTGATTCTCGCGAAGCTGGAAGGCAACAACCCGGCGGGTTCCGTGAAGGATCGCCCGGCGCTGTCGATGATCCGCAAGGCCGAAGAGCGCGGCCGCATCAAGCCGGGCGACACGCTGATCGAGGCGACGAGCGGCAACACGGGCATCGCGCTCGCGATGGCCGCGGCGATCCGCGGCTACAAGATGATACTGATCATGCCGGAGGACCTGTCGGTCGAACGGCGCCAGAGCATGGCGGCCTACGGCGCGGAAATCATCCTGACGCCGGTGAAGGGCGGGATGGAGCTGGCGCGCGATCTCGCGGACCAGATGCAGCGCGAAGGCAAGGGCGTGATCCTCGACCAGTTCGCGAACCTCGACAACCCGCTCGCGCATTACGAAGCGACGGGCCCGGAAATCTGGCGCGATACCGAGGGCCGCATCACGCACTTCGTATCGGCGATGGGCACGACGGGCACGATCATGGGGGTGTCGCGGTATCTGAAGGAGCAGAATCCGTCGATCGAAATCGTCGGCGCGCAGCCGGAGGAAGGCTCGCGCATTCCCGGCATCCGCAAATGGCCGGAAGCGTATCTGCCGAAGATCTTCGATCGCAGCCGCGTCGACCGCGTCGAGAACGTGAGCCAGGCCGCGTCCGAAGCGGCCGCGCGCAATCTTGCGGCCGTCGAGGGCATCTTCGCCGGCATCTCGTCGGGTGGCGCCTGCGAAGTCGCGCTGCGGATCGCGCGGCAGGTCGAGAACGCGACGATCGTGTTCATCGTCTGCGATCGTGGCGACCGCTATCTGTCGACGGGCGTGTTCCCCGCGTAAGCGACGCCGTTCGCACATGACGTAAAAAAAGCGCCGCAACATGCGGCGCTTTCTTCGTCTGGCTTCGGCAGGCGAGCTGCGCGCGATTACTGTGCTTGCGCTTGCGCCTGCGCGTTCGGGCGTGCCGGCGCAAGCGCGCCGGTCGCTTCCATCTGCGCCTTCACGCTCTCGCCGAGCTGGTAGACCGTCAGCGCATAGAAGAAGCTGCGGTTGTAGCGCGTCAGCACATAGAAATTCTTGAGCCCGAGCATGTATTCGGTTGCGCGCCCGGGCGACGGCAGGTCGATCACCGTGACGGGCGTGCCGGCCTCGGCCGCGATGTCGACCGACCGCTCGTTGAGCGTCATGCCCGCGCTCAGCAACTGCGACAGCGCCCAATGCGGCTCCGGCTGTCCGTCGGCCGCGGCCTGTGCGATACCCTGGCTGCCGGTATCGGGGGCGATCTGCCAGACCACCGGGCGATCGGTTTCCCAGCCGTGCTGCTTCAGGTAGTTCGCGACGCTGCCGATCGCGTCGGCCGGGCTGCTGCGCAGGTCGACGTGGCCGTTGCCTTCGTAATCGACCGCATATTCGCGGATGCTGCTCGGCAGGAACTGCGGAATGCCGATCGCGCCCGTATACGAGCCGAGCACGGTCGTCGGGTCGAGCTGGTTGTCGTGCGTCCAGACCAGGAAATCCTCGAGGTTCTTGCGGAACGTCGCCTGGCGGCTGTCGCGATTCGGTGTGTCCGGATAGTCGAACGTGAGCGTCGTCAGCGCATCGAGCACGCGGAAGTTGCCCATGTAGCGGCCGTAGATCGTCTCGACGCCGATGATGCCGACGATGACTTCCGGCGGCACGCCGAATTCTTCCGACGCGCGCTGCAGCGTCGCCATGTTCGCCTTCCAGAACTTCACGCCTGCATTGATGCGGATCGGCTCGATGAAGCGCGAGCGGTACACGCGCCAGTTCTTCACGGTCGGCGAAGCTGCGGGCTTCACGAGCTTGACCGCGGTCGCCGAATAGCTGACGCGCGCGAAGAGCGCTTGCAGGCTCGCGGGATCGAAGTCGTGGCGGCTCACCATGTCGTTGATGAACGCGTCGACCTGCGCGTTGTTCGCGTAGCGCTGCGGGACGATCTCTTCCTCGAAGGTCTGGCCTTGCGGTGCCGGCTGTTGCGGCTGAGCCGGTGCGACGGGCGTGCTGGCGGCCGCCGGCGGCTGCGTCTGCGCGCCGGCCGGCGCGGCGGCGAGGACGGCAGCGAGGGCAGCGGCAACGAGCGGGAGGCGCGCACGGAACAGTGCGGAAGCGGAGGCGACAGGCTTGTTGTAATTCATGAAGAACCGGAGCGGACAGGGCGAATGCGTTCGGCGCAGTATACCCGACGCATCTGCCGCGACGGGGCGATCCGGGCCCCCGTTGTGGTAAGTTAGCGGCGAATTCGCGACAGACGATGGACCTTATTGATGGAGACCTGCGGCGCGCGTGCGCTGCGGACGACGCTTATGGCAACCGCCTTTTATACGCACCCCGACTGCATGCTGCATGAGATGGGGCAATGGCACCCGGAATGCCCGGCTCGCCTGTCGGCGATCCAGGATCAGCTGATCGCGAGTCGCATCGACGACCTGGTCGCGCACGAGACCGCGCCGTTCGCGAGCGAAGCCGCGCTCGCGCGTGTGCATACGCAGGCGCACATCGACTACATCCGGGGCATGACGCCGATCGACGGCTACGTCGAGATCGATCCCGATACGCTGATGAACCGCGATACGTGGCGCTCGGCGCTGCGCGCGGCCGGCGCCGCGCTCGCGGCGACCGATGCGGTGATCGAGGGGCGCTACGACAACGCGTTCTGCAGCGTGCGGCCGCCCGGCCATCACGCGGAGCCCGCGCGAGCGATGGGCTTCTGCTTCTTCAACAACGTCGCGATCGCCGCGCGGCATGCGCTCGACGTGCACGGACTCGAGCGCGTCGCGATCGTCGATTTCGACGTGCATCACGGCAACGGCACCGAAGCCGCATTCGCGAATGACGAGCGCGTGCTGATGTGCAGCATTTTCCAGCATCCGCTGTATCCGTTCTCGGGCGTCGAGCACCAGGCGCCGAACATGGTCAACCTGCCGATGCCCGCGCGCAGCAACGGGATGGCGGTTCGCGAGGCGGTCGACATGTTCTGGCTGCCGCGTCTCGATGCGTTCAAGCCGCAGATGCTGTTCGTGTCCGCGGGTTTCGATGCGCATCGCGAGGACGACATCGGCGGCCTCGGTCTCGTCGAGTCGGACTTCGAATGGATCACCGCGCAGATCGTAGAGATCGCGCGCCGTCACGCGCAAGGGCGCATCGTCAGTTGCCTCGAGGGCGGCTACAACCTGTCGGCGCTCGGGCGTAGCGTCGTCGCGCACCTGCGCGTGCTGGCCGGCATCTGAAGTCGCGCGGCGCCGCTCAGCGCGCCGGCGCGTGCGCGTGAATCCACGCGATCAATGCGTCGATCACGCGATCGCGTTCGAGGTCGTTCATCGTTTCGTGGAAGCCGCCTTCGTACAGCGTGAGCGTGCGGTCAGGCGAGCCGACGCGCGCGCCGAACACGCGGCTGCCGTCCGGTTCGGTCAGCTTGTCCTCGGTGCCGTGATAGACGAGTACCGGCACGCGCAGCGCGCCGCGGCCGCGTTCGATGCGCGCCATCGCGTCGAGAATTTCCGCGCCGGTGCGGGCCGGCACCGCGCCGTGATGCACGAGCGGGTCGGCGCGGTTGGCGGCGACGATGGCCGGATCGCGCGACAGCAGCGCCGCGTCGATCCGGATCGCGGGAAAGGTCGGCCACACGCGGCTGATGACGCGGCTGACCGCGAGCATCCAGCGCGGCACGTCGCGACCGGGCGCGAGTGCGGGGCTCGACAGCACAAGGCCGGCAAACGCGCGGCCGCGGGCCGGCGCACGCTCGATCGCATACAGCGCCGCGATCGCGCCGCCCATGCTGTGACCCATCAGGAACAGCGGCGTATCGTTACCAACGCCACCATAGCGACCATTGCCGCGCCCGGCTTCGGCGACGAGCGCGTCGGCGTCATCCAGGTAGCCATCGAACCGGTCGACCCACGCGCGCTTGCCGGGTGACTGGCCGTGTCCGCGCAGGTCGACGGCGAGCACGTCGATGCCGGCCGCGTTCAGGCGCGCCGCGAGCGCGTCGTAGCGTCCCGCATGCTCCGCCAGGCCGTGCACGAGCGCGACCGTCGCGCGCGGCGCGGCGCCGCCGTCGCCGACCGGCCAGCGGTACAACGCCAGTTCCAGGCCGTCGGCGGTGCGCAGCCGTCCGATCCGCGGCGGATGCGAGACGGGCACGGCGGGCGCAGCGGACGCGGACGCAGTGGTGGTGGCAGTCATCTGACGTGTCCCCTTGATCGTTGATCTTCGCGTTCCCGATCATAGACGCCGCGCAGCCGGTGCGCGTCAGCGGTCCCCTCTAATTTCGTCCGGTTATGAAAAGATCGAAATCGATTATTAAGGGGAATGAGGCGTTTGCGGTAAAATCGCCGGCTATTCCAGATGCATCGGCGGCCGACTGGCGGGGCCTGCACAGGCGGCTCGCCAGCCGTCCGCCGTTTTGTTTACATGATCGAATTACGTAATCTGTCGCAGCGTTTCGCGGGGCCCAGCGGATGGGTCGACGCGCTGCACAACGTCAACCTGACGATTCCGAAGGGCGAGGTGTTCGGCATCATCGGCCGCAGCGGCGCCGGCAAGAGCACGCTCGTGCGCACCATCAACCTGCTGACCCGGCCGACCGAAGGCAACGTCGTCGTCGGTGGCCGCGATCTCACGCTGCTGCCCGCCGGCGCGCTGCGCGAAGCGCGTCGCGAGATCGGCATGATCTTCCAGCACTTCAACCTGCTGTCGTCGCGCACCGTGTACGACAATGTCGCGCTGCCGCTCGAGCTGGCCGGTGCGAGCCGCACCGAAATCGATGCGGCGGTGCTGCCGCTGCTCGACCTCGTCGGGCTGTCCGCGCAAAAGGACCGTTATCCGGCGCAGATCAGCGGTGGCCAGAAGCAGCGCGTCGGCATCGCACGCGCGCTCGCAAGCCAGCCGAAAGTGCTGCTGTCCGACGAGGCGACGTCGGCGCTCGATCCTGAAACGACACGCTCGATCCTCGATCTGCTGAAGCGCATCAACCGCGAGCTCGGCCTGACGATCGTGCTGATCACGCACCAGATGGAAGTGATCAAGCAGGTGTGCGATCGCGTCGCGGTGCTCGACGCGGGGCGCGTGGTCGAGGAGGGCAAGGTCATCGACGTGTTCCTGCAGCCGCACCACGAAGTGACGCGCGCGCTGATCGGCGACGTGATCGCACAGGAGTTGCCGCCCGCGCTGAAGAAGCGCGTGGCCGAGCGGCTCAAGACCGGCAGCGGCCATCTGTTGCGCCTCGCGTTTACGGGCTCGGGCGTCGACCAGCCGATCCTGTCGGAGACGATCCGCCGCTACGAGCTCGATTTCAACATCCTGCACGGCCAGATCGACGAGATCCAGGGCCAGGCTTTCGGTTCGCTCGCGGTGCTCGCGGGCGGCGAGCCGGGCAAGGTCGGACAGGCGCTCGCGTTCCTGCGCGAGCAAGGCGTGGTGGTAGAGGAGCTTTCGTATGTTGAGTGAAATGTTCGACATGTTCGTGCAGTCGTTCTGGGAGACGCTGATCATGGTCGGCATCTCGGGCGTCGTCGGCGCGCTCGTCGGGCTGCCGCTCGGCGTGCTGCTGTACCTGACCGATCGCCAGGGCGTGCTGCAGAACCTCGGAGTGAACCGCGTGCTCGGCGGCTTCGTGAACGCGGTGCGCTCGACGCCGTTCATCATTCTGCTGGTCGCGGTGATTCCGTTCACGCGGCTCGTCACGGGCTCGTCGATCGGTACCGCGGCGGCGGTCGTGCCGCTGACGCTCGCGGCCGCGCCGTTCATCGCGCGTCTCGTCGAGACCGCGCTGCGCGAAGTGGACCGCGGGCTGATCGAGGCCGCGCAGTCGATGGGCGCGACGACGTCGCAGATCGTGTTCAAGGTGCTGTTGCCGGAATCGCTGCCGGGCATCGTCGCGGGGCTGACGATCACGTTCGTGTCGCTCGTCGGCTATTCGGCGATGGCGGGCGCGATCGGCGGCGGCGGGCTCGGCGATCTCGGGATCCGTTACGGCTACCAGCGCTACTTGCCGGAAGTGATGTGGACGGTGGTTGCGATCCTGATCGTGTTCGTGCAGATCGTGCAGTCGTTCGGCGACTGGCTCGTGCGGCGGCTCAGCCACAAATAAGACGATATCCGGTGTGTTTGGGGGAATGACGATGCAACGACGGTTCATGCTGAAGTTCGCGGCGGCGCTCGGCGCGGCCGCGCTGTTCGCGGGCGCGCAGGCCCGGGCCGAAACCATCAAGGTCGGCGTGACGGGCGGCCCGCACGCGCAGGTGATGGAAGTCGTGAAGCAGGTCGCGGCCAGGAGCGGCCTCGAGATCCGGATCGTCGAATTCTCCGACTACGTGCAGCCGAACGCGGCGCTCGCCGCGGGCGATCTCGATGCGAACAGCTACCAGCACGAGCCGTATCTGCAGGCGCAGGTGAAGGACCGCGGCTACAAGCTGATCAAGGTGGCCGACACCGTGACGTTCCCGATGGGCATCTACTCGAAGCGCGTGAAGTCGCTCGCGGAGCTGAAGCCGGGCGCGCGCGTCGCGGTCCCGAACGATCCGACGAATGGCGGCCGCGCGTTGCTGTTGCTGCAGAAGCAGGGTGTGCTGAAGCTGCGCGCGGACGCGGGGCTGAAGGCAACGCCGCTCGACATCGTCGACAATCCGCGAAAGCTGAAGATCGTCGAGCTCGACGCGGCGCAGATCCCGCGTTCGCTCGGCGACGTCGACGCTGCGGCGATCAATACCAATTACGCGATGGAAGCGGGGTTGAAGCCCAAACAGGACGCGATCGCGATCGAGGGCCAGAACGGCCCGTATGCGAACATCATCGCGATTCGCGACGCGGACCGGAACAAGCCTTGGGTCGCGAAGCTCGTCGCGGCCTATCATTCGCCTGAGGTGAAGCAGTTCATCGAGGGCAAGTTCGGCGGCGCGGTGATCGCCGCCTGGTAATGCGTGGTTCGGCGTGGTTCGGCGTGGTTCGGCGAGGTGCAGCGCGGTTCGGCGCGGTGCACGGGGCGCCCGGCGGCGATTAGAGTCGATGATCGAAAACCCGGGCTTTGCGTCCGGGTTTTTTCTCTTTTAAAATAGAACGATCGTTCGCTATCATTGGCATTTCGCCAAGAAGCGGTATCCTCGACATCCACGATGGATGGGTCCGCTTGGCCGCGCAGTCACGAGGCCTCGCTATAGAATGGCCTCTGGTCGTATTCGTAACTTTGGAGCGTGTGCATGAAAATCCTGGTGCCAGTGAAAAGAGTGGTCGATTACAACGTGAAGGTCCGCGTGAAGTCGGACAACACGGGCGTCGACATCGCGAACGTGAAGATGTCGATGAACCCGTTCGACGAAATTGCGGTGGAAGAAGCCGTGCGCC
>NZ_JAAGPL010000297.1:0-7707 GCF_017104785.1 Burkholderia sp. Ac-20353
CGCCGCTCTCCCGACCGGCGGCCGCCGCCGGCGGCGGCCGCAGCGGCCGCGGCGGTCCCACCGCGATGGCGAACGTGCCGCAGCCCGTGCAGGTCGCGTCCGCGACGCACGGCGAGATGCCGATCGTGCTGTCCGCGCTCGGCACCGTGACGCCGCTCGCGAACGTGACGGTGAAGACGCAGCTTTCGGGCTACCTGCAGTCCGTCGCGTTCCAGGAAGGGCAGCTCGTGAACAAGGGCGATGTGCTCGCACAGATCGACCCGCGCCCCTACCAGAACGCGCTCGAAAACGCCGAAGGCACGCATGCGCGCGACGAGGCGCTGCTCGCGACCGCGCGCCTCGACCTGAAGCGCTATCAGACGCTGCTCGCGCAGGATTCGATCGCATCGCAGACGGTCGACACGCAGAAGTCGCTCGTCAAGCAGTATGAAGGCACCGTGAAGACCGACCAGGCGGCGATCGATACGGCCAGGCTGAACCTCGTCTACGCGCGCATCACCGCGCCCGTGTCGGGCCGCGTCGGCCTGCGCCAGGTCGATCCCGGCAACTACGTGACGCCGGGAGACACGAACGGCATCGTCGTGATCACGCAGTTGCAGCCGATGAGCGTGATCTTCACGACGTCCGAGGACAACCTGCCGTCGATCGTCAAGCAGGTGAACGCGGGCAGCAAGCTGTCGGTGACCGCATACGACCGCAGCAACACGACCCCGCTCGAAACCGGCTCGCTCGCGACGCTCGACAACCAGATCGATACCACCACCGGTACGGTCAAGTTGCGCGCGACCTTCGATAACAAGGAAGGCCTGTTGTTCCCGAATCAGTTCGTCAACACGCGGCTGCTCGTCGACGTGATCCGCGACGCGACGATCGTGCCGACCTCGGCCGTGCTGACCGGCTCGATCGGCCAGTTCGTCTACATCGTGAAGCCGGACGACACGGTGACGGTGCGCAAGGTCAAGATCGGCCCGGTCGACGGCGAGCGTACGAGCATCGTCAGCGGCGTCACGGTCGGCGAGCGGGTCGTCACCGACGGCTCCGACCGCCTGCGCGAAGGCTCGAAGATCACGATCCCGGCCGACAAGCCGAAAGGCGCGTCGGGTACGCATGGCGCGAACGCAGCATCAGGCGCATCAGGCGCATCGGCTGCATCGGCTGCATCGGGCACGAAAGGCGGCGGCCACCGCGGCCAGCATCACGGCGGCGCATCGCAGGCGCCCGCCCAATAACGCGCGGGCTGCCCGATGAATCCGTCCCGCATCTTCATTCTCCGGCCAGTCGGCACCGCCCTCCTGATGGCGGCCATCATGCTGGCCGGCCTCGTCGCGCTGCGCTTCCTGCCGCTCGCGGCACTGCCCGAAGTCGACTATCCGACCATCCAGGTCCAGACCTTCTATCCGGGCGCGAGCCCCGAGGTGATGACGTCGTCGGTGACGGCGCCGCTCGAACGGCAGTTCGGGCAGATGCCGTCGCTGAACCAGATGTCGTCGCAGAGTTCGGCCGGCGCGTCGGTGATCACGCTGCAGTTTTCGCTCGACCTGCCGCTCGACATCGCCGAGCAGGAAGTGCAGGCCGCGATCAACGCGGCCGGCAACCTGCTGCCGTCCGACCTGCCCGCGCCGCCGATCTACGCGAAGGTCAACCCGGCCGACGCGCCGGTGCTGACGCTCGCCGTCACATCGAAGACGCTGCCGCTCACGCAGGTGCAGGACCTCGCCGACACACGGCTCGCGATGAAGATCTCGCAGGTCGCGGGCGTCGGCCTCGTCAGCCTGTCGGGCGGCAACCGCCCGGCCGTGCGGATCCAGGCGAACCCGACCGCGCTCGCGCAGTACGGGCTGAACCTCGACGACCTGCGCACGACGATCTCGAACCTGAACGTGAACACGCCGAAGGGCAACTTCGACGGCCCGACGCGCGCGTACACGATCAACGCGAACGACCAGCTGACGAGCGCCGACGAGTACCAGAGCGCCGTCGTCGCGTACAAGAACGGCCGCCCCGTGATGCTGACCGACGTCGCGAAGATCATCGACGGCTCGGAAAACACCAAGCTCGGCGCGTGGGTCGACTCGGAACCGGCGATCATCCTGAACGTGCAGCGCCAGCCGGGCGCGAACGTGATCCAGACGGTCGACGCGATCAAGGCGCAGTTGCCGAAACTGCAGGAATCGCTGCCCACCGCGCTCGACGTGCGCGTCGTCACCGACCGCACGACGATGATCCGCGCCGCGGTGCGCGACGTGCAGTTCGAGCTCGGGCTCGCAGTCGTGCTGGTCGTGCTGGTGATGTACCTGTTCCTCGCGAACGTGTACGCGACGATCATCCCGAGCCTGTCGGTGCCGCTGTCGCTGATCGGCACGCTCGCGGTGATGTACCTGTCCGGCTTCTCGCTGAACAACCTGTCGCTGATGGCGCTGACGATCGCGACCGGCTTCGTCGTCGACGACGCGATCGTGATGATCGAGAACATCGCGCGCTACGTCGAGGAAGGCGATTCGGCGCTCGAAGCAGCGCTGAAGGGCTCGAAGCAGATCGGCTTCACGATCATCTCGCTGACGGTGTCGCTGATCGCGGTGCTGATTCCGCTGCTGTTCATGGGCGACGTGGTCGGACGCCTGTTCCACGAGTTCGCGATCACGCTCGCGGTGACGATCGTGATCTCGGCGATCGTGTCGCTGACGCTCGTGCCGATGATGTGCGCGAAGCTCTTGCGCCACTCGCCGCCGCCCGAGAGCCACCGCTTCGAGGCGCGCGTGCACCAGGCGATCGACTGGGTGATCGCGCGCTACGCGGTCGCGCTCGAATGGGTGCTGAACCGCCAGCGCTCGACGCTCGTCGTCGCGGTGCTGACGCTCGCGCTGACGGGCCTGCTCTACGTGCTGGTGCCGAAAGGCTTCTTCCCGGCGCAGGACACCGGCGTGATCCAGGCGATCACGCAGGCGCCGCAGTCGATCTCGTACGGTGCGATGGCCGAGCGCCAGCAGCAGCTCGCGGCCGAGATCCTGAAGGATCCGAACGTCGAAAGCCTGACGTCGTTCATCGGCGTCGACGGTACCAACATCACGCTGAACAGCGGGCGGATGCTGATCAACCTGAAGGAGCGCGACCAGCGCAAGGAGACGGCGGCCGAGATTATCCGCGACCTGCAGCAGCGCGTGTCGCACGTGCCGGGCATCTCGCTCTACATGCAGTCGGTGCAGGACCTGACGATCGACTCGACCGTCAGCCCGACGCAATACCAGTTCATGCTGACGAGCCCGAACCCCGACGAGTTCGCGACCTGGGTGCCGAAGCTCGTCGCGCGCCTGCAGCAGGAGCCGTCGCTCGCCGACGTTGCGACCGACCTGCAGAACAGCGGCCAGTCGGTATACGTCGAGATCGACCGCACGAGCGCCGCGCGCTTCGGCATCACGCCCGCGACGGTCGACAACGCGCTCTACGACGCGTTCGGCCAGCGCATCGTGTCGACGATCTTCACGCAGTCGAACCAGTACCGCGTGATTCTCGAGTCCGCACCGAAGGAACAGCACTATGCGCAGTCGCTGAACGACCTCTACCTGCCGTCCGCGAGCGGCGGCCAGGTGCCGCTCGCATCGATCGCGACGTTCCACGAACGGCCGTCGCCGCTGCTCGTGTCGCACCTGTCGCAGTTCCCGTCGACGACGATCTCGTTCAACCTCGCGCCGGGCGCGTCGCTCGGCGAGGCGGTGAAGGCGATCGACGCGGCCGAGAAGGAGATCGGCCTGCCCCCGTCGTTCCAGACCCGCTACCAGGGCGCGGCGCTCGCGTTCCAGGCGTCGCTGTCGAACCAGCTGTTCCTGATCCTCGCGGCGATCATCACGATGTATATCGTGCTCGGCGTGCTGTACGAGAGCTACATCCACCCGATCACGATCCTGTCGACGCTGCCGTCGGCCGGCGTCGGCGCGCTGCTCGCGCTGATGCTGACCGGGCACGACCTCGACATCATCGGCATCATCGGCATCGTGCTCCTGATCGGCATCGTGAAGAAGAACGCGATCATGATGATCGACTTCGCGCTCGAGGCCGAGCGCGCGGAAGGCAAGCCGCCGCGCGAGGCGATCTACCAGGCGTGCCTGCTGCGGTTCCGGCCGATCCTGATGACGACGCTCGCCGCACTGCTCGGCGCGGTGCCGCTGATCGTCGGCTCCGGCGCCGGTTCCGAGCTGCGCCAGCCGCTCGGGATCGCGATCGCCGGCGGCCTGATCGTGTCGCAGGTGCTGACGCTGTTCACGACGCCCGTGATCTACCTCGGCTTCGATTCGCTCGCGCGCCGCGTGCGCGGCTGGTTCGAACGCCACGGCCCCGCTGCCGGCCCGCGCACGGATGCATAACGGGTGCATGAGTCAATGAACCTCTCGCGCCCTTTCATCACCCGGCCCGTCGCGACGACGCTGCTCGCGCTCGGCGTCGCGCTCGCGGGCCTGTTCGCGTTCATCAAGCTGCCCGTATCGCCGCTGCCGCAGGTCGACTTCCCGACGATCCTGGTGCAGGCGTCGCTGCCCGGCGCGAGCCCGGAGACCGTCGCGACCAGCGTGACGAGCCCGCTCGAGCGGCACCTCGGCTCGATCGCCGACGTGTCCGAGATGACGTCGACGAGCACGGTCGGCAATGCGCGGATCATCCTGCAGTTCGGGCTGAACCGCGACATCGACGGCGCCGCGCGCGACGTGCAGGCGGCGATCAACGCCGCGCGCGCGGACCTGCCCGCGTCGCTGAAGAGCAACCCGACCTACCGCAAGGTCAACCCGGCGGACTCGCCGATCATGGTCGTGTCGCTGACGTCCGATACGATGTCGGCCGCCAAGCTGTACGACGCCGCATCGACCGTGCTGCAGCAATCGCTGTCGCAGGTCGAAGGCGTCGGCCAGGTGTCGGTCAGCGGCTCGGCGAACCCGGCCGTGCGCGTCGAGCTCGAGCCGCAGGCGCTGTTCCATTACGGCATCGGGCTGGAAGACGTGCGTGCCGCGCTCGCGTCGGCGAACGCGAACAGCCCGAAGGGTGCGATCGAATTCGGCCCGCAGCGCTTCCAGCTCTATACGAACGACCAGGCATCGGACGCATCGCAATACCGCGACCTCGTCGTCGCGTACCGCAACGGCTCGGCCGTGCGGCTGGCCGACCTGTCCGACGTCGTCGATTCCGTCGAGGACCTGCGCAACCTCGGCCTCGCGAACGGCAAGCGCGCGGTGCTCGTAATCCTGTACCGCTCGCCCGGCGCGAACATCATCGACACGATCGACCGCGTGCGCACGGCGCTGCCACAGCTCACGGCCGCGCTGCCCGCCGACATCACGGTGACGCCCGTGCTCGACCGGTCGACGACGATCCGCGCGTCGCTGAAGGACACCGAGCACACGCTGCTGATTGCGGTCAGCCTCGTCGTGATGGTCGTGTTCCTGTTCCTGCGCAACTGGCGCGCGACGCTGATCCCGAGCGTCGCGGTGCCGATCTCGATCATCGGCACGTTCGGCGCGATGTACCTGCTCGGCTTCTCGATCGACAACCTGTCGCTGATGGCGCTGATCGTCGCGACCGGCTTCGTCGTCGACGATGCGATCGTCGTGCTCGAGAACATCACGCGCCACATCGAGAACGGCACGCCCAGGTTGCAGGCCGCGTTCGACGGCGCGCGCGAGGTCGGCTTCACGGTGCTGTCGATGAGCCTGTCGCTGGTCGCGGTGTTCCTGCCGATCCTGCTGATGGGCGGCATCGTCGGGCGGCTGTTCCGCGAGTTCGCGCTGACGCTGTCGCTCGCGATCGCCGTATCGCTCGCGGTGTCGCTGACCGTCACGCCGATGATGTGTGCGCGGCTGCTGCCGGAGGTGCACGACAAGCGCGCCGAGGGCCGCTTCGCGCGCTTCCTCGAGCATGGCTTCACGTCGCTGCAGCGCGGCTACGAGCGCTCGCTGTCATGGGCGTTGCGCCATCCGCTGCTGATCCTGCTGACGCTCGTCGCGACGGTCGGGCTGAACGTCTATCTGTACATCGTCGTGCCGAAGGGCTTCTTCCCGCAGCAGGATACGGGGCTGATGGTCGGCGGCATCCAGGCCGACCAGAGCACGTCGTTCCAGGCAATGAAGCTGAAGTTCTCCGAGATGATGCGGATCGTGCAGGGCAATCCGAACGTGAAGAGCGTCGCCGGCTTCACGGGCGGCTCGCAGACCAACTCGGGCTTCATGTTCGTCACGCTGAAGGATCGCACCGAGCGCAAGCTGTCGGCCGACCAGGTGATCCAGCAGCTGCGCCGGCCGCTCGCCGACGTCGCGGGCGCGCGCACGTTCCTGCAGGCCGCGCAGGACATCCGCGTCGGCGGCCGGCAGAGCAACGCGCAGTACCAGTTCACGTTGCTCGGCGACTCGACCCCCGAGCTGTACAAGTGGGGGCCGCTGCTGACCGAAGCGCTGCAGAAGCGCAAGGAGCTCGTCGACGTGAACTCCGACCAGCAGCAGGGCGGCCTCGAGGCGATGGTGACGATCGACCGCGCGACCGCCGCGCGGCTCGGCATCAAGCCCGCGCAGATCGACAACACGCTGTACGACGCGTTCGGCCAGCGCCAGGTCTCGACGATCTACAACCCGCTGAACCAGTATCACGTGGTGATGGAGGTCGCGCCGAAATACTGGCAGAGCCCGGAGATGCTGAACCAGGTCTGGGTCAGCACGTCGGGCGGCAGCGCGAGCGGCGCGCAGACGACCAACGCGGCGGCCGGCACCTACGTCGCGACGCGGGCCGGCACGTCGAGCGCCGGCACGGCCGCGCAGAGCGCCGCCGCGATCGCGTCCGATTCCGCGCGCAACCAGGCGCTCAATTCGATCGCGGCGAGCGGCAAGTCGAGCGCGTCGTCGGGTGCGGCCGTGTCGACGTCGAAGTCGACGATGGTGCCGCTATCGGCGATCGCGTCGTTCGGGCCGAGCACGACGCCGCTCGCGGTCAGCCACCAGGGCCTGTTCGTCGCGACGACGATCTCGTTCAACCTGCCGCCGGGCGTGTCGCTGTCGCAGGCGACGCAGGCGATCTACGAGACGATGGGCCAGATCGGCATGCCGCCGACGATCCACGGCAGCTTCCAGGGCACCGCGCAGGCATTCCAGCAGTCGACGAACGACCAGCCGATCCTGATCCTCGCGGCGCTGATGGCCGTCTACATCGTGCTCGGCGTGCTGTACGAGAGCTACATCCACCCGATCACGATCCTGTCGACGCTGCCGTCGGCCGGCGTCGGTGCGCTGCTCGCGCTGCTGCTGTTCAAGACCGAGTTCAGCATCATCGCGCTGATCGGCGTGATCCTGCTGATCGGTATCGTGAAGAAGAACGCGATCATGATGGTCGACTTCGCGATCGATGCGACGCGCAATCGCGGCAAATCGTCGTTCGACGCGATCCACGAGGCATGCCTGTTGCGCTTCAGGCCGATCATGATGACGACGATGGCCGCTCTCCTCGGCGCGCTGCCGCTCGCATTCGGCAGCGGCGACGGCGCCGAGCTGCGCGCGCCGCTCGGGATCGCGATCGCCGGCGGCCTGATCGTGTCGCAGATGCTGACGCTCTATACGACGCCGGTCGTCTACCTGTACATGGACCGGCTGCGGGTATGGGCCGAGCGGCGGCGCGGCCGGCGGCCGTCGGGTGGGCCGGCGGTCGCGGGCGAGTGACGGCAGTCGCGGGCGGCCGGACCCCGGC
>NZ_JAAGPL010000298.1:0-7706 GCF_017104785.1 Burkholderia sp. Ac-20353
GCCGCACCGTCAGCCGGCGCAGCACCGCTCGACGGCGCGCCATCCGCTGCGGCCGGCGCGACCGTGAGCCGCGTCGGCCTCGTCGATACGTTTGCCTGAGCATCGCCGCCCGGTGCGCGCCGTTCAGCGGCCGTGCACCGAGGCCGTCTCGCCGCGCGGCGAGCCGGCCTTGCGTGCGGCGACGATGAAGTCCGCCGCACGCTCGCCGATCATCACCGACGGCGCATTCGTGTTCCCGCCGACCAGCGTCGGCATCACTGACGCATCCACCACGCGCAGCCCTTCGACGCCGCGCACGCGCAACTGCGGATCGACGACCGCGCGCGCATCCGTGCCCATCCGGCAGGTGCCGACCGGGTGATAGATCGTGTCGGCATGCTGAACGATCGTCGCGCGCAGCTCGGCTTCGGTCTGGTCCGGCCGCGTGTACAGCTCGCGCCCGCCCTGCGACGCGAGCGGCGCCTGCGACAGGATCCGCCGCATCGCGTGCGCGCCGCGCACGAGCAGGTCGAGATCGCGCGCATCGTTGAAGAAGCGCGGATCGATCAGCGGCGCATCGCGCGTGTCGCCGCTCGCGAGCGTCACCGTGCCGCGGCTGAACGGCCGCAGCGCGCACACGTGCAGCGAATAGCCGAAGCCCCAGTGCATCTTGCGGTTGTGATCGTCGACGAGCGCCGTGCAGAAATGCAGCTGCAGGTCCGGCCGGTCGAGCGACGGGTCGCTCTTGATGAAGCCGCCCGCCTCCGCGACGTTGCTCGTCATCATCCCGGTGCGGCTCGAGAAGTAGCGCGCGAGCGCGGGCGTCATCTTCGCGATCCCGCGCAAGCAGATGCCGACCAGCTCCGACGAATTCACACGCGTGTTGATGATGAAGTCGATATGGTCGATCAGGTTCGTGCCGACGTCCGGCGCGTCCTGCACGACCGCGATTCCGTGCCGGCGCAGCTGCTCGGCCGGGCCGATGCCCGAGCACATCAGCAGTTGCGGCGAATTGAACGCGCCGGCCGACACGATCACTTCCGCGCGCGCGCCGAGCGTCTCGACGCGCCCGTTGCGCGACACCGCGACGCCGATCGCGCGCTTGCCGTCGAAGCCGACGCGCAGCACCGTCGCATCGGTGATCACGTGCAGGTTCGGCCGGTTGCGGCCGTAGATGTACGCACGCGCGACGCTGCAGCGCGAGCCGTCGCGATGCGTGACCTGGTAGAAGCCGACGCCTTCCTGCGTCGCGCCGTTGAAATCATCGTTGAGCGGATAGCCGGCTGCGTGCGCGGCCTGGATGAATCGTTCGGAGAACGGATTGCGAAAGCGCAGATCGGACACCGTGAGCGGACCGTCCGCGCCATGCCACGCGTTCGCGCCGTGCTGGTTGCCTTCCGCGCGCCGGAAGTACGGCAGCACGTCCTGCCAGCCCCAGCCTGTCGCGCCGAGTTCCGCCCATTCGTCGTAGTCGCGCGGATGGCCGCGCGTGTAGATCATCGCGTTGATCGCGCTCGAGCCGCCCATCCCGCGCCCGCGCGGCTGGTAGCCCCGGCGGCCGCCGAGGCCCGGCTGCGGCACGGTCTCGTAGCCGTAGTTGGTGCCGAGCCTGAACGGCACGAGCGCCGCGATGCCGACCGGCATGTTGACGAGCAGGTTGCGCTCCGTGTGCGAACCGGCCTCGATCAGCGCGATGCTCGCATCGGGGCACGCGTCGGCGAGTCGGCCCGCGAGACTCGCGCCGCCGGATCCCGCCCCGACGATGATGTAGTCGTAATGCATGCATGTCTCCTTCATGTCATGAAGGGCGCCCGGCGCGGCCGCGCGGCCCGAGTCGTGTCTTGTAGTGTTCGGGCATTGTAGGAATGGCCGCCGTGCGCGCGGCGCGCCGATTCAAGAGCGATTCCTCTAAACGTGCGCGTGAACTAAATTTAAGATGCGTGGATTCGCTTGGCGCGACGCAGCCGGCCGCCAGAAGCCGATCTGTCGCGAAATGGGAGAGACACTGATGCAGCGACACGTTCTGCAGGCCGTGTGCCGACCGGGTTTTCCGGCTGCGCCGCCCCTGCCCCGCATTTCGTTTCAAACGACAGCCTGCGCGAGCACGCGCGCAGCGACGCGCGCGGCGCGCGGCAATCGAACGGCGCGGGCCGCCCCCGCGCGTTTGGAACGCACGCCGGCGGCATCCTCCGGCTGGCCGAGAATTGCGTCCGCCAGCGTGCGGCAATGCTGCGTGCGCGTGCATGCGACATGGTCCGCCGCGCCGTTTCGCGCGATCGTTTTGTGCACCCCGTCACTGCGCGAGCGCGCATCGCGCACCGCATCCCGCGACGTTTTCGTGTGCGCAGACCGTCGCGCGGATGCGACGCCCGAATGCGGCCGGCATGCGACGGGCGACGCGATGGGCAATCTGATCCCGCGCGACACCTTGGCCGCCGCCTTGCCCTACGCCGTACAGGATGCCGCATCGAACGGCGGCATGCCGCCCAACCCGATCCGCCACGCCGCGCTCGTCGAGCGGGCGCTTGCGGCCTGACTGCTGGCCGATGCGCCACGCTCAACCGGAGAAGACGCCATGAAAAACGATCTGCCCGAACTCGCTGCCCTGACTTCGTTGCTGCACGACCAGCGCGCCGCCTACCTGCGCGCGCCGTATCCCGACTGGGACACGCGCGCGAAGCACCTGCGCGCGCTGCGCACGATGCTGATCGACAACGCCGACGCGCTCGCCGACGCGATCAGCGCGGACTTCGGCCATCGCGCGAAGCAGGAAGTGCTGCTGTCGGAAATCTGGATGGCTAAGGAAGAGATCGACGACGCGCTGAAGCACGGCAAGCGCTGGATGAAGCCGATCCGCAAGCCGATGAACAAGTGGATGCACCCCGCGCGCGCGCGGGTGATTCCGCAGCCGCTCGGCGTGATCGGGATCGTCGTGCCGTGGAACTATCCGGTGCTGCTCGCGGCCGGCCCGCTGATCTGCGCGCTCGCGGCCGGCAACCGCGCGATCGTCAAGATGTCCGAACTGACGCCGCGCACGTCCGCGCTGTTCGAGCAGCTGATCGAGAAGACCTTCTCGCGCGATCACGTCGCGGTCGTGAACGGCGACGCGGAAATCGGCGCCGCGTTCAGCGCGCTGCCGTTCGACCATCTGCTGTTCACCGGTTCGACGCAGGTCGGCCGGCACGTGATGCGCGCGGCGGCCGACAACCTCACGCCCGTCACACTCGAACTCGGCGGCAAGTCGCCCGCGATCGTCGGGCCGAATGCGCGCTTCGACGCGGCGGTCGACGCGATCGTCGCGGGCAAGACGCTGAACGCGGGCCAGACCTGCATCGCGCCCGACTACGTGCTGCTGCCACGCGGCATGGAAGGCGCGTTCATCGAGCGCGCGCGGGCGCGGCTCGCGAAGATGTATCCGGATTTCGCGCGCAACGCCGACTACACGACGATCGTGTCCGACCGCCATTTCGCGCGGCTGCAGCAGCTCGCAAGCGACGCGCAGGCGGCCGGCGCGCAGCTGTATCCGCTCGCCGACGCGTCGTCCGATCCCGCGTCGCGCCGCTTCGTGCCGTGCGCGGTCACGCACGTGAACGCCGGCTCGCAACTGATGCAGGAAGAGATCTTCGGGCCGCTGCTGCCGCTCGTGCCGTACGAACGGCTCGACGAGGCGATTGCGTACGTGAATGCGCGACCGCGGCCGCTCGCGCTCTACCTGTTCGACGAAGACAGCGGCACGGTCGACCGCGTGATGCGCGAAACGATCTCGGGCGGCGTGTCGGTCAACGAGACGCTGATGCACATCGCGTGCGGCAGTTTGCCGTTCGGCGGCGTCGGCGCGAGCGGGATGGGCGCGTATCACGGCTACGACGGCTTCGTGACGTTCTCGAAGATGAAGCCGGTGCTGACGCAGGCGCGCCTCAACGCGCGCAACCTGCTCGCGCCGCCGTACGGCAAGCGCTTTGCCGCGCTGATCAAGCTGATGCTGAAGTTCTGATGCGGGGCAAAGCGGGCCGCGTGCCCGCTTTGCGGACCTTTGCGGTCGTCTACCGGCGCACGACCGCGCCGGCGCGCATCCGTCTCACACGGGCCAGAGCGGCCCTTCCTGCATCGCGCCGATCTGCTCGCGCAACTCGAGCACGCGCGCTTCCCAGTAACGATGGGTGTTGAACCACGGGAACGCGGCAGGAAACGCGGGATCGTCCCAGCGCCGTGCGAGCCAGGCCGCGTAGTGAATCAGCCGCAGCGTGCGCAGCGCTTCGATCAGATGCAGTTCGCGCGGCTCGAATTCGCAGAAATCCTCATAACCGGCGAGCAGGTCCGCGAGCGCGCGCGACGCGCCCGCGCGATCGCCGGGCAGCAGCAGCCACAGATCCTGGATCGCGGGCGCCATTCGGCTGTCGTCGAAATCGACGAAGTGCGGCCCCGCATCGGTCCACAGCACGTTGCTCGGATGGCAGTCGCCGTGCGCACGCAGCAGGCGGATCTCGCCCGCGCGTTCGAACGCGGCCTCGACGCCTTCGAGCGCGAGCGTGACCGCTGTCTCATACGCAAGCCGTACGTCGTCCGGAATGAAATCGTGCGCGAGCAGGTAGTCGCGCGGCTCGTAGCCGAACGTGCGGATGTCGAGCACGGGCCGCGCCGTGTACGGCTCGGTCGCGCCGACCGCGTGGATGCGGCCGATGAAGCGGCCGAGCCATTCGAGCGTGTCGCTGCGGTCGAGATCGGGCGCGCGGCCGCCGCGGCGCTCGAAGATCGAGAAGCGGAAGCCGTCGTACGCATGCAGCGTGCGGCCGTCGAACGCGCGCGCCGGCACCGCCGGAATCTCGCGCGCGACGAGTTCGGCGACGAATGCGTGTTCTTCGAGGATCGCATCGTCCGACCAGCGCGCGGGACGATAGAACTTCGCGACGATCGGCGGGCCGTCTTCGATGCCGACCTGGTAGACGCGGTTTTCGTAGCTGTTGAGGGCGAGCAGGCGCCCGTCGGTACGCAGACCGGCCGGCATCAGCACGCTGTCGAGCGCATCGAGCACGCATTCGGGCGTGAGGCCGGCAAACGGCGGCCCGGCCGGGGAGGCAGCAGCGGAGGTGACTTCGTTCATGCCGCGCATTGTGCCGCCAGCCGGGCCGAAAGACGAGCGCTCAATGCAGCGCCGCGCCAGCCGGCAACACGGATTCGCCGGTGTCGATCAGGTCCTCGAGAAAGAACGGCTCGGTGTTGAGTTCCTTCGACTCGCCCGGTACCCCCGCGTACCAGGTCACCATCGCCATGTCGCCCAGGATGCGCTGGACGATGCCGCGTGCGCCCTTCGGCACCGCGATATGGGTAGTGCAGACAATCGACCCGACATGCATGATGTTTCCCCACTCTTGATTCTTGAAACCCGGCCAACCAGCACGACCGGCAAATGCACGACACGCGCGCCGCCTGCCTGGCGATCGCGCGTATCCCATTGTTCCCGGTTTATCGAAGCGCGAAAAGAAGAAGAAGCAGGCAAAGTGCCGCGAATTCGTCGAATGTCTCCAATCAACCACTGCGCCACCCGCGCAGTTGCGCGGCCGACGCCCCCATCATACCCTGTCGAATGTGACCGTCCGCCGAACCGGGCCGACCGGCTCCGGCGCACGCGATTTCCGCAACCGGCGTATCGTTTCTCTTTTGCCGTGTTGCCTGGAGATTCTGCGTGACCGTTCGTTCCGGCACGACATCGCCGACCCCGCCCGCAGCCGCCCCTGCAATGGCCCCCGAAGTTACCCACGACGTTGCCTCCGACGTTGCGCCTGCTTCCGTCACCTACCTCGAGCGCGGCTCGCGCAGCTACTGGCGTGCGAGCCTCGCGCTGCTGTTTGCGGGCTACGCGACGTTCTCGCTGCTGTACTACGTGCAGCCGCTGTTGCCGGAATTCTCGAATGCGTTCGGCGTGAGCCCCGCTCAGAGCAGCCTCGCGCTGTCGTTCTCGACCGCCGCGCTCGCGCTCGCCGTGTTCGTCGCGGGCTTCGTGTCCGAAGGACTGAGCCGCCACCGGCTGATGACGGCATCGCTGGTGCTCGCGTCGCTGCTCACGATCGTCGCCGCGTTCGCGCCGCACTGGCACCAGATGCTCGTGCTGCGAACGCTCACCGGGCTCGCGCTTGGCGGCGTGCCGGCGGTCGGCATGGCCTATCTCGCCGAGGAAGTGCATCCAGACGGACTCGGCCTCGCGATGGGCCTTTATGTCGGCGGCAACGCACTCGGCGGAATGGCCGGACGCGTGATCGCCGGCGTGCTCGCCGACCTGTTCACGTGGCGCATCGCGGTCGGCACGATCGGCGTGCTCGGGCTCGCGTCGGCGCTCGCGTTCCGTGCGCTGCTGCCGCCGTCGCGCCACTTCACGCCGAGCCGCGGCCTCGGTTTTGCGCAGCATCGCGCAGCGCTCGCGCGGCACCTCGCCGGCCGCCGCGAACTGCCGGTGCTGTTCGCGCTCGGCTTCCTGCTGATGGGCGGCTTCGTCACGCTGTACAACTACATCGGCTACCGGCTGCTTGCGCCGCCGTATTCGATGAGCCAGGCGACGATCGGCGCGATCTTCGTCGTCTACCTGGCCGGCGTCGTCGCGTCACCGTGGTCCGGCCGCATGGCCGATGCGCTCGGCCGCGGCCGCGTGCTGATCGCGAGCATCTGCATCATGCTGGCGGGCGTCGCGCTGACGCTGCTGCATCCGGTCGCCGCGATCGCGCTCGGCATCGCGTGCGTGACGTTCGGCTTCTTCGCCGGCCATTCGATCGCAAGCGGCTGGGTCGGCCGCCTCGCGACGCAAGGCAAGGGCCAGGCCGCCGCGCTGTACCTGCTGTCGTACTATCTCGGCTCGAGCATCGTCGGATCGCTCGGCGGACGCTTCTGGAGCGCGAGCGGCTGGCCGGGCGTCGCGGGCCTCGTCGCCACGCTGCTCGCCGCCGGCCTGATCGCAACGCTGTGGCTGCGCGGCCGCGAGCGCGCGGGCCACGCATGATGCGTTCGCGCCGGTTGCCACGGCAACCGTTCTTGCGTTACCTTTAACGCTCGTTCGCATTCAACCGAATTCAACCCGCATTCCGCATTCTGTGACGATGCCTTTGCTCACGCACCCCGTTTCGATGTCCCGGCCGCCGCTCGACGCGCGGCTGCGGGCGTGCGCGCATCCGTCGGCACCGCCCCCTCCTGTCGATCCGCCGCTCGTCGGCGCGGCGCCGCCTCCTCCGGCGGCGTGCGCCGGCTGACTGCCGGCTCCGGTTTTTCCGCTTCCATTCGCCAGCATGCCGTTCGTGCGTCGTAACGCACGGTGCGGTGTGCGCTCGCATGGAACGTCCTTATCCGTTCGACAGGTGGATTCAGATGGTTTCGTTCAAACGCGCGCTCGCCGCGCATGGGGCGACGTCGCTCTTCGTGCTGCTCTGGAGCAGCGGGGCGATCTTCGCCGAACTCGGTCTGCGGCATGCGTCCGCATTCGTCTTCCTCACCGCGCGCTTCGCGCTTGCATCGCTCGTGCTGCTCGCGCTGGCCGCCGCACGCGGACGCTGGCTGCCCGCGCCCGGTGAACGGCGCATCGCGGCCGTCACCGGGCTGCTGATGATGGGGGGTTATTCGATCTTCTATCTGCTCGCGCTCGAACGCGGGATCGCGCCCGGCATCCTCGCGACGATCCTCGGCGTGCAGCCGATCCTCACCCTCGCGATCGTCGAGCGGCGCTGGCAGCCCGCACGCGTCGCGGG
>NZ_JAAGPL010000299.1:0-7554 GCF_017104785.1 Burkholderia sp. Ac-20353
TCATCACGTGTCGCGCGACGGCAGCGACGCCGGCGCGTCGAACGGCGCGGGCGGCCTGACGATGTGGGCGGCGGTCGGCCAGATCCTGATGCTCGACATCGTGTTTTCGATCGACAGCATCGTGACCGCGATCGGCATGACCGAGCACATTCCGATCATGTTCGTCGCGGTGATCGCCGCCGTGACCGTGATGCTGTTCGCCGCGCAGCCGCTCGCACGCTTCATCGAACGCAACCCGACCGTCGTGATGCTCGCGCTGTCGTTCCTCGTCGTGATCGGCATGACGCTGATCGCCGAAGGCTTCGGTTCGCACGTGCCGAAGGGCTATATCTACGCGGCGATGGCGTTCTCGGCGTTCGTCGAGGGCATGAACATGCTGGCGCGGCGCGCGAAGGTGAAGCGTGCGGTTGATGTGTCCGGCCGCTGAGCGCCGGCGGCGCGCCGCCGCCGCGCGATTCGATGCGACAATCGCCGCGATATCCACGGAGATGAAGCGGAGACAAACCGGAGATGAAGCGGACATGAGCACGGACATGAACACCGACATCCGACGCGTCGCGATCGTCGGCGCCGGCGTGATCGGCGCGAGCTGGGCGGCCTTCTACCTGTCGAACGGATTCGACGTCGTCGCGACCGACCCCGCGCCGCAGGCCGACGCGCGGTTGCGCGACGCGCTCGCCGGGTTCCTCGGCGACGAGGCCGCGGCGCTGACGCAGCGCTTCACGTTCGACGCCGATCTCGCGCGTGCGCTCGACGGCGTCGATTTCGTGCAGGAGAACGGCCCCGAGCGGCTCGACCTGAAGCGCGAGCTGTACCGGCAGATGGACGACGTGCTGCCCGCGCACGTACTGATCGCATCGAGCTCGTCGGGCCTGAAGATGTCCGACATCCAGACCGCGTGCGCGAAGCATCCGGAACGCTGCCTGATCGCCCATCCGTTCAATCCGCCGCACCTGATTCCGCTCGTCGAGCTGGTCGGCGGCGCGGCGACCGGCAAGGACGTGATCGCGCGCGCGAAGGCGTTCTACGACGCGCTCGGCAAGGAGACCATCGTCCTCAACAAGGAGATGGCCGGCCACGTCGCGAACCGGCTCGCGGCGGCGCTGTTCCGCGAGGTGTATCACCTCGTCGGCGAGGGCGTCGTGAGCGTCGCCGATGCGGACAAGGCGGTCGCATGGGGCCCCGGTTTGCGCTGGGCGCTGATGGGGCAGGGCCTGACCTATCACCTCGGCGGCGGCGCGGGCGGGATCGCGCACTTCCTCGAGCATCTGTCGGGCCCGATGACGAGCTGGTGGAACGATCTCGGCACGCCGTCGTTCGATCCTGACGTCGACCGCAAGCTGATCGACGAACTCCGCGCGATCCAGGGCGAGCATTCGATGCAGGATCTCGCCGCCGAGCGCGACCGGTTGCTCGTCGAGCTGATCGACGCGCGCCGGCGCAGCTTCCTGCCGTGATCGGGCGCAGCCGTTCCGGCTCCGCGCTGATCCTCTAAAGCTCGGCTGCCGCTGCAATCAGTGTCGCTTCGAGCGCGAGCGTCGAGCGCGACGCGGCGGCCGGGCGGTCGATCACATATTCGAGCTCGCCGAGTTCCGGCAGCCCCGCATCGAGCCGCGCGAGCCCGGCCGGGATCACATAGCCTGCGAACGCGCTGACCCCGAGCCCCGCGCTGGCCGCCGCGCGCAGCACCGCGACGCTGCTGCTGACCACCGCGATCCGGTACGGCCGGCCGATCGCGTCGAGCGTTTCGAGCACCCGGCGCCGCGACACGCTCGGCTCCGGATGCATCGCGAGCGGCAGCACGGCCTCGTGGCCGGTGATCCGCGAATCGGGGCCGGTACACCAGTACAGCGGCTCGCTACGGATCACGCGCCCGCGCCGGCTGCCGGCGATCCGCTTTGCGAACACGAGGTCGTGCCGGCCTTCGTCGAGTGCGTCGAACAGGTCGCCGGACAGCCCGGTCGCGATCGCGAGCTCGACCTCCGGGTTGCGCTGCACGAAGCTCGCGAGCGCGGCCGTCAGGTGGGCCGACGCGAAATCCTCCGACATCGCGAGCCGCACCTTGCCCGACAGCGGCGGGCCGCATACCGACGTGACGGCCTCGTCCATCAGCTCGAGGATGCGCACCGCGTAGCGGAACAGCGCGTCGCCGTGCTGCGACAGGCGCACGTTGCGGGTGTCGCGCTCGAACAGCGGGCGGTCGAGCAGCTCCTCGAGGCGGCGGATGTGCTGGCTGACGGTGGACTGCGACAGGCTCACGCGCTCGGACGCGGCGGTGAAACTGCCGGACTGGGCGACGGCGACGAAGCTGCGCAGCAGCTCGGGCGGTAACGGACGCATTGCTAAACCCACTGAATCGGTTTCGACAACTTCATAAATGGCCGGATTTTGCGGCGCTAGTATCGGCTCACGCCCCCGGTGCTGCGCGCGCGACTCGAAGCCTGCGCCGCACCGTGCCGGCGGCTGCTTCGGGCAGTCTACGGCATCAGGGCGCGGACCCGAAACCGCATCATCCCATCGACCGCCCGAGAATGCGCTCGCTCGACGAGCCGCCGGGGCCGCGGCACGCCGCCGCGGCAGACACAGGAGACGACTCATGATCATCTACGGAACCGCCTTGCTCGCGTTCTGCCATCTCGCCGGACTGTTTCTCGGCGACCTGCTCGGCACCGCGATCGGCGTGAAGACCAACGTCGGCGGCGTCGGAATCGCGATGCTGCTGCTGATCGGCCTGCGCCTGTGGCTGCACGGCCGCGGCTGGCTGCCGAAGGAGACCGAAGCGGGCGTGGGCTTCTGGGGCGCGATGTATATCCCGGTCGTCGTCGCGATGGCCGCGAACCAGAACGTGCTCGCCGCACTGAAGGGCGGGCCCGTCGCGCTGCTCGCCGCGATCGGCGCGGTCGTGATCTGCGCGGGCTGCATCGCGGTGCTCGCACGCACCGGCCGCGACGACACGGCGTTCGCCCGCGTGCCGCAATTCGAAGAACAGTGACCGGAGGCCGCGATGCTGCAGATGCTCGAAAAAACCGTCGCCCATAACGGCCTTGTCACGTCGTTCGCGCTCGTCGGCCTGGTCATGTGGATCGCGTCGATCGTTTCGCACAAGCTGACGTTCGGCCGCGTGCATGGATCGGCGATCGCGATCCTGATCGGCCTCGCGCTCGCGTATGTCGGCGGGGCGTTCACCGGCGGCGAGAAGGGGATCGCCGACGTGCCGCTGTTCGCCGGCGTCGGCCTGATGGGCGGCGCGATGCTGCGCGATTTCGCGATCGTCGCGACCGCATTCGAAGTGCAGCCGACCGAGGCGCGGAAGGCCGGGCTGGTCGGCGTGCTGTCGCTGTTGCTCGGCACCGTGCTGCCGTTCATCGTCGGCGCGTGCGTCGCACGCGCGTTTGGCTATACCGACGCGGTCAGCATGACGACGATCGGCGCGGGCGCCGTCACCTATATCGTCGGGCCCGTCACCGGCGCCGCAATCGGCGCGAGCTCGGACGTGATCGCGCTCAGCATCGCGACGGGGCTCGTGAAGGCGATCATCGTGATGGTCGGCACGCCGCTCGCCGCGAACTTCATGGGGCTCAGGACGCCGCGCGCCGCGATGATCTTCGGCGGCCTCGCGGGCACCGTGAGCGGCGTCAGCGCGGGCCTCGCCGCGACCGACCGGCGGCTCGTGCCGTACGGTGCGCTCGTCGCGACGTTCCACACGGGCGTCGGCTGCCTGCTCGGGCCGTCGGTGCTGTTCTTCACGACACGCGCGCTGGTCGGCGCATGAGCGGCACGAGCGCGCGGCCCGCATCCATCGCGGCGACCTCTGAGTCGCATCGGACATCATCATCAATCGGCGGCGGCGCCCGGCTTAGAATGCCGCTGAACCATCGAAGCGGGAGAACTCTATGACGGGATGGAATCACGCGCGACTCGCGCGCGATGCACGCCTCGCAGCCGGCGCGCACTACGCGCAACGCAAGCGGGTCGACGCGCGCGACGCCGTGGCATTGCTCGAAGCCGTGCTGCGGCCCGGCGACCGGGTCTGCCTCGAAGGCGACAACCAGAAGCAGGCCGATCTGCTCGCGACCGCGCTTGCCGATGTCGACAGCGCGAAGGTGCACGACCTGCACATGGTGCAGTCGGGCGTCGTGCTGCCCGAGCATCTCGACGTGTTCGAGCGCGGCATCGCGAAGCGTCTCGATTTCGCGTATTCGGGCCCGCAGTCGCAGCGGATCGCGAAGCTGCTGTTCGGTGGCAAGATCGCGCTCGGCGCCGTGCACACGTATCTCGAACTGTTCGCACGCTACTTCATCGACCTCACGCCGCAGGTCGCGCTGATCGCCGCGGTCAGCGCCGATGCCGACGGCAACCTGTACACGGGCCCGAACACCGAGGACACGCCGACCGTCGTCGAGGCCACGGCGTTCAAGGACGGCATCGTGATCGCGCAGGTCGACCGCATCGTCGACAAGGTGCCGCGCGTCGACATCCCCGGCGACCGCGTGCATTTCGTCGTCGAGGCCGGCCGGCCGTTCTACGTCGAGCCGCTGTTCACGCGCGACCCGGCCGCGATCACCGAGACCCAGATCCTGACCGCGATGCTCGCGATCAAGGGCATCTACCAGCCGTACGGGATCAAGCGCCTGAACCACGGGATCGGCTTCAACACCGCGGCGATCGAGCTGTTGCTGCCGACCTACGGCGAGAAGCTCGGCCTGAAGGGCAAGGTCTGCACGCACTGGGCGCTGAATCCGCATCCGACGCTGATTCCCGCGATCGAATCGGGCTGGGTCGAGCAGATCCACTGCTTCGGTTCCGAAGTCGGGATGGACGACTACATCCGCGCGCGTTCCGACGTGTGGTTCACGGGCCCCGACGGCTCGCTGCGCTCGAACCGCGCGTTCTGCCAGACGGCGGGCCTGTACGCGTGCGACATGTTCATCGGCTCGACGCTGCAGATCGACCTGTCCGGACATTCGTCGACGGTCACCGCCGAGCGGATCGCGGGTTTCGGCGGCGCGCCGAACATGGGCAGCGACGCGCGCGGCCGGCGACACCCGAGCGAGCCGTGGCTGAAGGCCGGCGAGGAGGCCGACCCCGATACGCCGGCGGCGCTCAGGCGCGGCCGCAAGCTGGTCGTGCAGATCGGCGAGACGTTCGGCGACAAGAACGTGCCGATGTTCGTCGAGAAACTCGACGCGCTGAAGCTCGCCGACAAGCTGCAGCTCGATCTCGCGCCGATCATGGTGTACGGCGACGACGTCACGCACATCGTCACCGAGGAAGGGATCGCGAACCTGCTGATGTGCCGCGACAAGGACGAGCGCGAACACGCGATCCGCGGCGTCGCCGGCTATACGGAAGTCGGCCGCGGCCGCGACCGGAAGATGGTCGAGCGGCTGCGCGAGCGCGGCGTGATCCGGCGCCCGGAAGATCTCGGCATCGATCCGCTCGACGCGGACCGTCGCTGGCTCGCCGCGCGCTCGATCAAGGATCTCGTGCACTGGTCGGGCGGGCTGTATGCGCCGCCGGCGCGGTTCCGCAACTGGTAAGGACACGGCAATGGAACAGTTGAACTATCGCTTCACCGCGCAAGCGCGCGCGAAGGGCGAGCTGGCCACGGCGCTCGTCGGCGTGGTCGCGTCCGGCAATCTCGAGGTGCTCGTCGAACGGGTGCTGCCGGGCAACGAATGCGAGATCGACATCCGCACCGCGGCGGTCGGCTTCGGCGAGGTCTGGCACGCGGTGTTGACCGATTTCGTCGAGCGGCGCGCGCCGGGCGGCCTGAAGCTGTCCGTCAACGACGGTGGCGCGCGGCCCGACATGGTGTCGCTGCGGCTCGCGCAGGCCGTGCGCGCGATCGAAGGAGACGCCGCATGAACGACCGTCACGCTCACGATCATTCGCTGCCCACCAACGAGGCAGCTCGGCGGGACGCGCCGACCGACGTCATCCACGACGCGCCCGCGTTCGTCGCGAACGCGTCGAGCTGGTATGAGGCGTCGGCGCGGCAGCGCATCGACGGCCTGCTCGACGCCGGCAGTTTCACCGAATTCCTCGGGCCGGCCGAGCGCGTGACGAGCCCGCATCTGCCGCTGTTCGACCTGCCGCAGCAATTCGACGACGGGATGGTCGTCGGGCGCGGCCTGCTCGACGGCAAGCCGGTGCTGGTCGCCGCGCAGGAAGGCCGCTTCATGGGCGGCGCGTTCGGCGAAGTGCACGGAGCGAAGCTCACGGGCCTGCTGCGCGCCGCGCGCGAGCTCGGCTCGATGCCGGTGCTGATCCTGTTCGACACGGGCGGCGTACGGCTGCAGGAAGCGAACGCGGGCGAACTGGCGATCGCCGAGATCATGCGCGCGCTCGTCGACGCGCGCGCGGCCGGCGTGCCGGTGATCGGCCTGATCGGCGGGCGCGCGGGCTGCTACGGCGGCGGCGGGCTGCTTGCCGCGTGCTGTTCGGCGCTCGCGGTGTCCGAGCAGGGCCGCATCAGCGTGTCGGGGCCGGAAGTGATCGAAACCAATCGCGGCGTCGACGAGTTCGACGCAAAGGACCGCGCGCTGATCTGGCGCACGATGGGCGGCAAGCACCGGCGGCTGATCGGCGGCGCGGACCGTTACGTCGCGGATACGCCCGACGCGTTCCGCGCGGCCGCGCTCGAACTGATCGGCCGCGCGCCGGCGTTCGGCGCGGCGATGCTGCGCGCCGAGCAGGCGCGGCTCGAAGCGCGTGTCGCGCGATTCGGCGCATGCGCAGACGCGCTCGACGTGTGGCGAACGCTCGGCGCGACCGCGCCGGAAGCGGTTCCCGGCATGCCAGACGACACGTTCGCCGCACTTGCCGACCAACTCCAGGAGCCCTCGCATGACGCTCGATGAAGTGCTCACATCGCTGTTTCCGCACGGTCACGCGATCGCGCGCGACGGCGGCCTGCTGTCCGGCCACGCGGAGCTGGCCGGCACGCGCGTCGACGTGATCGGCGTCAGCGACCGTCTGCCGTTCGGCATCGACGAAGCGTTGACGCTTGCATCGCACGTGCTCGCCACGCTCGAATGCGGCGGCGCGACGCCGATCCTCGTGCTGGTCGACAGCGACAGCCAGCGGATGAGCAAGCGCGACGAGCTGCTCGGCCTGAACGAAGGCCTGTCGCACCTCGCGAAATGCCTGATGCATGCGGATCTCGCGGGCCACCGGACGATCGGCCTGCTGTACGGCCACACGGCGGCCGGTGCGTTCATCGCGACGGCGCTCGCGACGCGCACGCTGCTCGCGGTGCCGGGCGCCGATCCCGAAGTGATGGACCTGCCGTCGATGTCGCGCGTGACCAAGCTGCCGCTCGACGTGCTGAAGGAGAAGGCGCGGTCGACGCCGGTGTTCGCGCCGGGGCTCGACAACCTCGTGAAGATGGGTGCGGTCGATGGGGTGCTCGATCCGGCCTGCGGGCTCGACGGCCAGGTCGCCGAATGGCTCGACCGGCCGGCCGATCGCGTCGACCGGCGCGCGGCGCGCGGCCGTCCGGTCGCGGCCGAGGTCGCGCAGCGCGTGTATGAGCTCGCGCGTGCCACGCAT
>NZ_JAAGPL010000300.1:0-7329 GCF_017104785.1 Burkholderia sp. Ac-20353
CGCGGCGGGCGGCAGCCTGATGAGCGCGGGCGCAAATGCGGCGGGCAGCACCGCGGGCGCAGCCGGCTCGCTGCTGGCGAACGGCGCGAACGCGACGGCCACGGTCGTCAATTCGGTCGGCACGGCCGTCGGCACGGCGCTCGGATCGACGCCGAGCCTGTCGGTAACGCCGCACTCGAGCGGCGGCTCGCCGAACAACCCGCTCGCACCGGTGTCGTCGCTGATCACGACGCTGACGGGCGCACTGCCGAAGTAACACAGCCGGACGGCGCGCGGCGGGTGCATGTCGCCCGCCGCACGTCACCGGTCACGCCAGGCGGCATGACAGCGATGTCATGCCGCCTTTTTTCATGCGACCCCGTTCCCGCGCGTGCCGAAAACGCGGTGCCCGCGTTGCCAAACTGCCGCCGCGCGCGAAGTGCATGTTCGCGCCGGAATAATCGGGCGCGGTCGTCCGTTTATCTACCAAGTCACGGCGCGGCCGCGCGGCGGGATAATTTCCACGACGAAGTTGATCGTCCCGAAGTTGATTGTCCCGGCGTTGAGCGTCCCGTTTCGCGACGGCGGCGTCCGCACCCGGCGACGCCGCGCGCGCCGCGACGCCACGCGAAGGAGGACGGGAATGAAACGGATGCTGCTCGTCGCCGCACTGACGGTCGGGGCGTCGTTGCCCGCGGCCGCGGAGCCGCCGCAGGTCAGCGGCGGGAAGCTGGTCGACGAAGACCACATGACGTTGTACACGTTCGATCACGACGCGCGCGGCAAGAGCATGTGCGACAGCGCGTGCACGGCCAGCTGGCCGCCGGCGGTCGCCGACGCGTACGACAAGGCGTCGGGCGCGTGGAGCCTCGTGAAGCGCGACGACGGCAAGATGCAATGGGCCTACAACGGGCACCCGCTGTACCGCTGGAAGATGGACCGCAAGGCCGGCGACGCGGGCGGCGACGGCATGGGCGGCATGTGGCACGTCGCGCGGCCGTGACGGTGCGGCGGCGCACGGGGCATCCGGATGAGCTACGAATCCGACCTGCTGGTGTGGCTGCCGCGCCTCAAGCGGTACGCGCGCGCATTGACGGGCGACCCGGCGTGGGCCGACGATCTCGTGCAGGACACGCTCGAGCGCGCGCTGAACAAGCCGCCGCGCGTCGACGGCAATCTGTGCGCATGGCTGCTGACGCTGCTGCGGCACCGCTTCATCGACCAGCTGCGCGCGCGGCGCGAGATCGCGGTCGATGACGCGACCGCGCCGTGGCAGACGATGGCCGCGCCCGCGGGCGAGATCAGCGGGCTGTTGTTGCGCGACGTGCAGCGCGCGCTGTACCGGCTGCCCGTCGAGCAGCGCGAGGTGCTGCTGCTGGTCGCGCTCGAGGAGTTGAGCTACCAGGAAGCCGCGCAGGTGCTGGCGGTGCCGGTGGGCACGGTAATGTCGCGGCTCGCGCGGGCGCGCGAGCACATGCGCGCGCTGCTGTCGGACGAGCCGTCCGCCGGCCGCGGCGCGGCGCTACGGGTGATCAGGAAGGCATGATGGACGATTCGCGCAAGCCCTCGAACGAGTACGACGCCGATGTGTCGGCCCAGCTGCTGTCCGCGTTGCTGGACGGCGAGCTGTCCGGGCCGGAGCGGCGCGAGGTGCTCGAACGCCTGCAGGCGAATCCGGAGGATGCCGAACGACTCGCGCATTACCGCGCGCAACGCGCCGCGCTGCAGGCGCTGTTTCCGCTGCCGGGCGCCGCACCGGCGCTGTTCGTGCAGCGCCGCGCGTCGTGGCGGCGCAGCGTCGCAGTCGGGGTTGGCGCGCTGGCGGCCGGGCTCATGCTCGGCATCGCGCTGCATGCCGGCTGGACGGCGTTCGGCGGAGCGGGAGCGCCTGCGTTTGCCGCGCACGCGGATGTCGCGTACGCGCTATACGCATCCGATCGCCAGCATCCGGTCGAGCTCGACGCGAGCGAGCCCGAGCGACTCGCCGCCTGGCTGTCGGCGCGGGTCGGCCGGTCGGTGCGCGCGCCGTCGCTCGCCGAATACGGCTATGCGCTGATCGGCGGACGGCTGCTGCCGGGCGAGTCGGGGCCGGCCGCGCAGTTCATGTACCAGCGTGTGGACGGCCGGCGCGTGACGCTGTACGTGACCGCGTACGCCGAGCGCAGCGTGACGCCGCGCGCGCTGATCGACGATGGCCGCCGCACGTATTTCTGGTCGGATCGCGGGATGGGCTATGCGCTGTCCGGCCGCGGCGACGAGCCGCGCCTGCGCGAGATCGCGATGGACGCGTGCGGTGCGCTCGGCGGTTCGACGGACGCGTGGAAGGGATGACGCCCCGCGCACCCGCGGGAACGGAGGATGCGATGAGGCTGCTGGCCCGGATCCTGTTGATGTTGGTGCTGGCGGTGGGCGCGGCCAACGCTAACCCCGGCACCGCCGCCGCTGACGCGCCGGTGCGCGTGCCGGTCGATGCGGATGGCGTGCAGCGAGTCGCGATCGTCGGCGGCAGCTATTTCTTTCGCCCGGACCACTTGATCGTGAAGGCCGGTGTGCCGGTCGAGCTGACCGTGTCGGCCGAGGCGGGGCTCGTGCCGCACAGCTTCGTGATCGATGCGCCGCAGGCCGGCATCGCGGTACGCACCGAACTGAGCACGACGCCGAAGACGCTCCGCTTCACGGCGACGCAGCCCGGCCGCTTCGCCTACTATTGCACGCATCGGCTGCTGTTCTTCAAGAGCCATCGCGAGCGCGGCATGGAAGGCGTGCTGGAGGTCGAGGGGGCGCCGTGATTGCCGCCTGGCTGGCCGCCGCGCTGATTGGAGCGAGCATGACATCGGATCCCGTGACCGTCGCGCAGGAACACTTCGAACACGCGAGCTCGTACCGCGCGACGATCCGCTCGTCGCCGCGGCAGGGCGAGCCGACCGAGATCCATTACGCGTACCGCAAGCCCGGCTACATCCGGATGGATTTCGTCGCGCCGCATCGCGGCGCGGTGCTCGTCTACGACCCGGTGAAACGCAAGGTGCGGGTGCGGCCGTTCGGCGCGCACATGCCGCCCGCATTGTCGCTGTCGCCGACCAATCCGCTCGTGGTCGACCCGCACGGGCACCGGGTCGACCAGTCCGACGTCGGCGAGCTGCTGCGCAACGTCCGTGCGCTGCAGGTGGGCGGTGTGACGGTGATGCTGGGCGAGGAGGTGGTCGGCGGCCGGACTGCGCTGCGCGTGTCCGTGACCGGCGCGCCCGCGCACGACATTGCGGGCGTGCATCGCTACCAGCTCTGGCTGGATACGGACGACGGCTTTCCGCTGAAGGTGGTCAGTTTCGCGGACGGCGACGACCGGCCGCTCGAGACCGTGACGCTCGACGACGTCGAGATCGACGTCGCGTTCCCCGATCACTTCTTCGAACCCTGAAGCGCGGGAGGCCGCATGGCGGAGTACCGGTTTGCGACGACGTGGCGGGTGGACGCGCCGCTCGCGGCGGTGTGGAACGCGATCTACCAGGCCGACATGTGGCCGGACTGGTGGAAGGGCGCCGAGCGCACCGTCGAGCTCGAGCGCGGCGACGTACACGGCGTCGGCGCGCTGCACCGCTATACGTGGAAGGGCGCGCTGCCTTACCGGCTGAGCTTCGACATGCGCATCGTGCGCGTCGAGCCGATGCACGCGCTCGAAGGCCGCGCGAGCGGTGCGGTCGAGGGCGACGGCTGCTGGACGTTCTCCGACGACGGCGAGCGCACGGTCGTTCGCTATGCGTGGCACATCCGCACGCACGTGCGCTGGATGAACTGGCTCGAGCCGCTCGCGCGGCCGCTGTTCAAATGGAACCATGACGTCGTGATGCGCGCCGGCGCGCGCGGGCTCGCGCAACTGCTCGGCGCCTGCGTCGAAGCGGACGGCCGCTCGTTCGCGCCGCTCGCCGGCGCGGGCTACGCCGGTACGCCGGACGGGCGCGGGTGAGCGGGTGAGTGAGTGGGTAAAGCCGGCCGCGCGACGCTGCACCCGCTTAGCCCTATGCGGACCAACCCTGTCGGCGAATCCCTACACGACGCACCGCAAAAATATGACGTGAAGATCAGCGTCAGACGATTTGAATCCTGCCTGCCGTCGTCGATACTTTCGTCACAACAAACGTTTTCCGTGTTTCGTCCGGCGTGATCGAACCCGTTCCGAGAAGGGTGTCGATACCCACGCGGCGGACGCCTCCGTGCCCGGTTCCACGTACGAACGCCGCATGAGGCTTGAGTGGCTGGATGCTCCCTTGTCGAACCAGCAGCTCCAATTCCGGCATCACACCAACGGAGGCCATCATGAGCCGCGCGGCACGAGACCTGATCGAACTGCAACGCCTTGCCCGCAATGGCGCAGGCGCATTGACCCAGCATCTTCTGCGAGAACTCGCGAAGAACCTGATCGCCGCGGGCGTGACCGACGCACGCGGCGGATGTTGAACGCACTGCACGGCACGTGGTGCATCGATGACGCGCGGCAGGCCGGCAAAATGCGCCGGCCGAATGCGACGGCCGAACGCGACGGCCCCCTGGCTGAACGGAGAAAAGACGTGAACCGACACGAAACGCTGGACGCGATCCGGGATATCAACCTGTCGTACCTGATGCTCGCGCAGCGCCTGCTGCACGACGATCGCGCGGCTGGCATGTTCCGGCTCGGGCTGACGGCGGCGCTCGCCGACTTGCTGTCGTCGCTGACGCTCGCGCAGACGACGCGGCTCGCCGCGTGCGACCAGTTGCTGTGCGCGTTCCGGTTCAACGATCACACGATGCTGTCCGCGCTTGCCGGTTCGCCGAAGCACGCGGACGTGTCGCACACGCATGCGGCGATCCTGCTCGCGGGTCAGCCGGCCGCGCAGTTCGCGTGACGGCGGCGGCGATGTCGAAGGCGAGCCTCATTGAATACGCGCGGGAAGTGTCGCGCGCGGTCGACCTGATCGAGCTCGGCGCGCGCATGCAGCTGCTTGAAGCCGAGCTCACGCTGTCGCGCGACCGCCTGATCCGCCTGTACCGCGAGGTGAAGGGCGCGTCGCCGCCGAAGGGCATGCTGCCGTCGTCGGCCGACTGGTACATGACGTGGCAGGCGAACATCCACGCATCGCTGTTCTACAACACGTACGTGTTCCTGAAGGACGAGGCGTGTTGCTCGCATCTCGATGCGCTGACGAAAGGGTATCGGCTGTACCGCGAGCACTGCGTGCATTCGGGGATGGACGTGCAGCTCGACCTGACGCGCGCATGGACGCTCGTGCGCTTCTTCAACGGCGGCATGCTGCAGATGACGCAGTGCCACCGCTGCCGCGGCAAGTTCGTCGGGCACAAGTACGAACTGCACGGCCGCAAGGCATGCGCGATCTGCCAGCCGCCCGCGCGCGCGGGCAAGACGGCGAAGCAGGCGATGCACTGACGCGTGTCGTCGAGTCGGTGCCCGTGCGCCGCGAATCGAATGTCAGCGCGCGTACGCCATCACTGCGCCGTCGACCGAAATCACGACGTGCTCGCCGACGGCCGGGCAGCGATGTCCGGGCACCCGTACACGCACGAGCGTGTCGGGCGCATCAGCGACGCGGACGAATACGTCGGCATCCTGACCGCCGAATTGCGCCGATTCGACGCGCGCCGCATGGCCGCGCGATCCGTGCGCCTGCGCGGCTGGAACCACCTGAATCTGCTCGGGCCGCAGCATTGCATCGGCCGGACCGTCGGGCACGGGTGCGACGAGCGGCAGCTCGCCGAGCGCGCAGCCGATGCGGCCGTCGCGCACGTGCCCCGCGAGCAGCACCGCCTGACCGACGAACGACGCGACGTCGCGCGTGACGGGCTGCCGGTACAGCGTCTGCGGCGCGGCGGTCTGCACGAGGCGGCCTTGCCACAGCACCGCGACTTCGTCGCCGAGCGTCATCGCTTCGGGCTGGTCGTGCGTGACGAGTACCGAGGTCGCGCCCGCCGCGGCGAGCGCGGCCGAGACTGCGCTGCGGGTTTCGTGGCGCAGCGACGTGTCGAGCGCCGAGAACGGTTCGTCGAGGATCACGAGCGACGGCTCGGGCGCGAGCGCGCGCGCCAGCGCGACGCGCTGCTGCTGCCCGCCGGACAGCTGCTGCGGCGCACGGTTTGCATACGACGCGGGCAGGCCGACCATCTCGAGCAGTTCGTCGACGCGGTGATGCCGGCGCCGCGCGGCGCGCGACAGGCCGAATGCGATGTTGTCCGCGACCGACAGGTGCGGAAACAGCGCGCCTTCCTGCGGCACATAGCCGATCCGGCGCTGTTCGGGCGCGACGTGCGTGTCGGGGGACGCGACGCAGCGTCCGTCGATCTCGACCGTCCCGCGTTCCGCGCGTTCGAAGCCGCACAGGATCCGCAGCAACGTGGTCTTGCCGCTGCCGGACGGGCCGAGCAGCGCGACCAGCGTGCCCCGCCGGACCGTCAGGTCGATGTCGTGCAGCACCGCATGCGTGCCGAAGGACTTGGAAAGGCCGCGGAGCAGAAGTTCGCTCATAGTTCGCTTATGGATCGATCCGAAAGTGGAGGCCGGACGTGCGGCTCACGCGCGCACGGAGGCACGGCCAAGTAGCAGGAACAGCACGGCGGATGCGCCGAGCGACAGCGCGACCAATAGCGCCGCATACGGCGCGGCGGCCGCGAACGCGAGCTGCGACGTGTCGCTCCACACCTGGGTGGCGAGCGTGCGCGTGCCGGTTGGCGACAGCAGCAGCGTCGCGTTCAGTTCGGTGACGACCGAGATGAACACCATCGTCGCCGCCGCGCCGAGGCCCGGCGCGACGAGCGGCAGCACGACGCGCGTGAAGGTCCGCCACCAGCCGAGCCCGAGCGAGCGGGCGGTTTCCTCGAGCCGCGTCTGTACGTGCAGCAACGCCGCGCGTGCGGCGACCACCGCGAGCGGCAGGAACAGGATCGCGTACGCACCGATCAGCATCGGCGAGCTCTGGTACAGCGGTTCGAGCAAGCGCACGGTCAGCGACACGAGCGCCAGCGCGATCACGATGCTCGGCACGCCCTGCGCAGTCATCACGACGCGCTCGAATGCGGTCGCGACGCGGCCCGGGAAGCGCACGAGCACGAATGCGATCGGCAGCGCGAGCAGCGTCGTCAGCGCGGCGGCCGCGAGGCCGTAGCCGGCGGACGCGAGCGACGCGTGCCACAGCAGCTCGGGCGACACGTCGGTGGGCGTCACTGCCGCCGCGCCTTGCTGCGTGAGCCAGTAGCCGATCGTCGCGAGCGGCACGCCGAGCGTCGCGGCCGCAAGCGCGACGAAGGCCGCGACCACGCCGCTGCGCCACGCGCCGAGTTCGTAGCGCAGCGCGGCGCGCCGTG
>NZ_JAAGPL010000301.1:0-238 GCF_017104785.1 Burkholderia sp. Ac-20353
GACAGAGCACTGGAGTGTGAGGTGCACTGAGACAGTGTAGTAGATGTACGATGATTCATAGGACCGGGTGGCAGTTGACAGAATGGAAGTGCGGTTGAGTAGGAGGCTAACTAGAGGGACATGTAGTTGTGAGTGTCTATAGTAGAGAGCATGTCTATAGAGTTTAGTTGTATGTGACTGTATTTTTGTGTTAAGCACGGACGATAGTGTTTTGCTCATTTTTTTTTTTTTTTAATGC
>NZ_JAAGPL010000302.1:0-6816 GCF_017104785.1 Burkholderia sp. Ac-20353
CCGGACGCGGCTCCTGCGCGCGCCGGTCGTCGGGCGAATCCGGATCGTGAGGCGGCGGCGGGTCGTGGGCGTCCTTCGTCATGCGGTGTGGGTTCGTTCAGGGTTTCAGAATGCGATGCCGAGCGTCAGGTAAGGTCGCACGGTGCGGTTGCGCAGCCCGTACGCGACGTCGACATTGACCGGCCCGACCGGGCTGCGCCAGCGTGCGCCGATGCCGACGCCCGGATAGAACACCTTCTCGCCCCATGCGTCGGTTGCGGTGCCGATGTCGAAGAACGTCGCGGCGCCCCAGTCGCGGTTGAACCAGTGCTGGTACTCGGCGGTGCCGGTCATCAGGTATTTGGTCGGCAGCACCGAGCCGTCGACGTTGTTGCCGATGCTCTGGTAGCCGTAGCCGCGGACCGAGTTCGAGCCGCCCGCGCGGAACAGCAGCGACGCCGGCACGCCCGACGAGCTGCCGCTCGTGAATACGCCGCCCAGTTCCGCGCGGAACACGAACAGGTCGCGCTTGCCGATCGGCAGGTACTGCTGGCCGCGCGCGTAGCCGCGGATGAAGGTCTGGTCGGTCAGCACGTTCTTCACCGCGAAGCCGGCTTCCGCGTGGATCAGGTTGCCCGAGCGCGGGAACAGCGGATCGTCGACGTTGCGGCGCGTCCACGCCCACTGCGGCACGAGCGCGCGGCTCATGGTCGGCCCCGCGCCGTTCTGGTTGAGCCGGTCCTGGTAGAACATCAGCGAGTACGCGTAGTCGATGAACTGCCCGGCGCGCGTGCGCTGCACGCCGATCCGCGCGCTGTAGATGCGCGTGTCCGACACGTTGGTGTTCGTGTACGACGCGAGCACGCTGTTGGTCCACGCGCGCGGCCCCGGCGGCATCGACAGCTGGATCTGGCCGTACTGCTGGATCTGGTCGACCCGGCCCGATACCGTGAGCGGCCAGGCCGCGCCGAACGTGTCGAGGTACGTATACGAGCCCTGGATGTGCGGGCCCGTGTCGGTCGCATAGCCAACCCCGCCGCGCACGCTGTTGTACGGATATTCGCTGACCTTCACGTGCACGGGTGTCTTCTCAGGCTTCGCGGTGTCGTCGCCGACGTCGATCGCGACGCTCGCGTAGTACGGCGTGTTCTGCAGCTGCCGCTGCAGCTCGGTGATCCGCTGCACGTCGTAGATCTCGCCTTCGGACACCGGATTGACGTTCGTGACGATCTTCTCCGGATAGCGGCGCACGCCTTCGACGTCGACCTTGCCGATCGTGAAGGTCGGACCGCTGTCGAACGTGACGGCGAGCGTCGCGCGCTGCGTGCGCGAATCGATGCGGGCCTCGGACGCGGTGATCTTCGCGCCGAGGTAGCGATGCGACTGCAGTTGCCTGAGCGCGGCGCTCTTCGCAGTGTCCCACCCAGCCTGCGTGAACGGGTCGCCATTCTTCAGCGAGAACGCGAAACGCGTCGCGGCCTCCTGCTTCGGGTCCTCCGAGCCGACCGGCCCCTTGAAGGTCAGCTCGACCGACGACACGACCGTCTGCGGCCCTGGATCGACCGACACCTTCACGTCGCGCTTGCCGTTGCGCGTGCGCACGTCGGTGCGCACGACCGGCGAGAAATAGCCTTCCGTCGCGGTCAGGTCGCGCACCTGCTGCGGGGTGGCGGTCACGAGGAAGTCGAACTGGTCGTCGCTGACGTCGTCGCGCTTGCCGAAGCGCGCGATGTCGAGGTGGGACTTGAGGAGCTTGCGGATCGAGCGCGGCGCGTCGATCTCGACGTCGTACTTCGCGTAGGCGGGCAGCGACGCAAGCGCCGCGATGCAGGCGAGAACCACGCTCGCGGCACGGGCCGCGCCGTCGCCGCGCTTTACGCACGCACAGCCCGCACGGCCCGCCTGCCGCCCGGCGTCATGCGCCGCGTTTCGTTGCTGATTCGCCTGCCCCGCCAAATATGACCTCGCCCTCGTTGATGTTCGAATTGATGGGAAACCCTGTATTTGACCACACGGACGCCATCGCACCGCCAGACGCGCGCCATACACGCGCCATTGACGCTTGCGCGCAACGGCGCGCTGACGGGGCGGCGCGGCGCCTGTCCGCGTTTTCGACGCGCGTTTCGCGCCGGCTGTTCCCCGCGATGCGGTAAAATCCCGCCATCCCACATTCCGGCGCACCGCGCGCCGCCCGTCACGGAAAGCCAAGCCATGCCGTACCAGTCCGACGTCACGCAATTCCTGAACCAGCTCAAGCAGCAGAAGCCGACGCTCGAAGAAGAGCAGCGCAAGGGCCGCGCGCTTCTGTGGGACAAGCAGCCGATCGACCTCGACGAGCGCGCAGCGCAACAGGATTCGCGCGTGAAGCAGACGTCCTACGTCTATTACCAGAACTTCTGACGTCGTGAGCGCCGCCGACGAGGCCAGCGCGGCCCGGCCTGACGCGGCCCGGCCCGACGTGGCCCGGCCGGAAGACGCGGTCGCCGCGCCCGCGGGCGCCGATTCGACGCCCGACACGGTCGACGGCGTCGCCGCGTTCGCACGCCTGTACGGCGAGCCGCTCTTCAAGCTTCCGCAGGATCTGTACATCCCGCCCGACGCGCTCGAGATCTTCCTCGAAGCGTTCGAAGGCCCGCTCGACCTGCTGCTCTACCTGATCCGCAAGCAGAACTTCAACGTGCTCGACATTCCGATGGCGCAGGTCACCGCGCAATATCTCGGCTATGTCGACCAGATCCGCACGTCGAACCTCGAACTCGCGGCCGAATACCTGCTGATGGCCGCGATGCTGATCGAGATCAAGTCGCGGATGCTGCTGCCGGTCAAGAAGGCCGATACGGGCGAGGAAGCGGAGGATCCGCGCGCCGAACTCGTGCGCCGCCTGCTCGAATACGAGCAGATGAAGCTCGCCGCGCAGCGCCTCGACCAGTTGCCGCAGCTCGGCCGCGACTTCCTGCGCGCCGAGGTCTACATCGAGCAGAGCGTCACGCCGCGTTTCCCGGACGTGAACTCGGACGACCTGCGCGCCGCGTGGGCCGACGTGCTGAAGCGCGCGAAGCTCGTCCAGCATCACAAGATCTCCCGCGAGGAGCTGTCGGTGCGCGAGCACATGAGCCTGATCCTGCGCAGGCTGCAGAACGCGCGCTTCATGGAGTTCGCCGATCTGTTCGACACGTCGCGCGGCGTGCCGGTCGTCGTCGTGAACTTCATCGCGATGCTCGAGCTATCGCGCGAATCGCTCGTCGAGATCACCCAGGCCGAACCGTTCGCGCCGATCTACGTCCGCCTCGCCTACCTGCCCGCCTGAGCCGGCGCAGCTCGCCGAGCCGCCGCTCCTCCGTCACGCCGGTCCTCCGTCAATTGGGGCCGGTTTGCGCTCGTGCCGCGGTATTCCCGATAAAAGTGAACGATCGTGCTCTTATCGATGCGTCCGGCGACCAAATCCTCTACAATCCGCCGACGCCCGATGCGCCGCCCGCGCGCGGGCGCGATTAGCACTGCGTTTACCGCTACTTTTGCCGCTACGACCCCGACGCCGCGTGCCGCGGCGCGAACGCGCACCAGCGCGAGGAACCCGCTATCCGACCATGAAAGTCATCAGCTCGATCCAGGAACTGCGCGACCAGTTGCGCGGACAGAACCGCACGGCCTTCGTGCCGACGATGGGCAACCTGCACGAAGGGCACCTGTCGCTGATGCGGCTCGCGCGCCAGCACGGCGACCCGGTGGTGGCGAGCATCTTCGTGAACCGCCTGCAGTTCGGCCCGAACGAGGATTTCGACAAGTATCCGCGCACGATGCAGGATGACATCGAGAAGCTGCAGAAGGAAAACGTCTACGTGCTGTTCGCGCCGACCGAGCGCGACATGTATCCGCAACCGCAGGAATACCGCGTGCAGCCGCCGAACGACCTCGGCGGGATCCTCGAGGGTGAGTTCCGGCCCGGTTTCTTCACTGGCGTGTGCACGGTCGTCACGAAGCTGATGTCGTGCGTGCAGCCGCGCGTCGCCGTGTTCGGCAAGAAGGATTACCAGCAGCTGATGATCGTGCGCAGCATGTGCCAGCAGCTCGCGCTGCCGGTCGACATCGTCGCGGCCGAGACCGTGCGTGACACCGACGGCCTCGCGCTGTCGTCGCGCAACCGCTATCTCGCGCCGGCCGAACGCCAGGAGGCGCCGGAACTCGTGAAGACGCTGCAGCGCATCCGCGAGTCCGTGCTCGGCGGCGAGCGCGACCTCGTCAAGCTCGAACAGCACGCGCACGCGCACCTCGCCGGCCGCGGCTGGGCGCCCGACTATATCTCGATCCGCCGGCGCGCGAACCTGCTCGCGCCGAGCGCCGCCGAACTCGAGGCCGGCGAGCCGCTCGTCGTGCTCGCCGCCGCGAAGCTCGGCGCGACCCGCCTTATCGACAACCTGGAAATCTGACGGCTTTCGCCGCCAGCGCATCACGACGCATCAAGGAGGCACCATGCAGCGCAACATGCTCAAATCGAAGATCCACCGCGCGGCCGTCACGCACTGCGAGCTGCATTACGAAGGCTCGTGCGCGATCGACGAGGACTTGCTCGAAGCCGCGAACATCGTCGAGAACGAGCGGATCGACATCTGGAACATCAACAACGGCGAGCGCTTCTCGACCTACGCGATCAAGGGTGAGCGCGGCAGCGGGATGATCTCGCTGAACGGCTCGGCCGCGCGCCGCGCGCAGCTCGGCGACCTCGTGATCATCGCAGCATTCGCGGTGGTCGACGAAGCCGAACTGAAGGCAGGCTGGAAGCCGGACCTCGTGTTCGTCGACGAAGGCAACAAGATCAAGGGCAGCCGCGATCACGTGCCGACCCAGAACTGGACCTGATCGCTTGCGGTGCCGGGGCGCGCGGCCGACGCACGACGCGGCGGCCCGCCCGGGCACGGTTGCGTGTCCATCCGAACTGCCGCGCCGGATGAACAAAGCGCCGCGCTCAGCGCGTCACGACGCCTTCGCGGCCTTGGCCGGCCGGCCTTCGGCCCATTCGATGATCGGCCGCCACTGCTCGAGATCCTTGTCGACGCGGCTCTTCGCGACGTCCCACAGCGTGAGCCCGTGCGCGGCGAGCTGCACGTAGTTCTGCGTGTCACGCACATAGCCAAGCACGGGCAGCTTCAGCCCCTCGACGAAGCGGTGCAGCTGGTCGGCCGAACGCGTGCGCGCATCGACCCGCATCCCGACGATCCCGACCTCGATGTTGCCCTTGCGCACGGCCTTCTCGTTCGCGAGCCGTTCGAGGAATTGCTGGGTCGCGAGGATGTCGAAGATCGACGGCTGCAGCGGCACGATCACCTTGTCGGCAAGTTGCAGCGCGACGTTCAGCCGGTTGCCGTGCAGGCCGGCCGGCGTGTCGATCACTGCGTATTCGAGGCCGCGCGGCGGCTTCGACGGCGCATCGGGATCGAGCTCCCACGCCTCGATTGCCGGCAGCCCGGCCGGGCGCAGGTCGAGCCACGCATGCGCGGACTGCTGCCGGTCGAGATCGGCGAGCGCCACCCAGGTGCCCTGCGCCGCGAAATAACCAGCGAGATTGGTAGACAGCGTGCTCTTCCCCACGCCGCCTTTCGGATTCGCCACTACGATGACCGTCATGAATTCCCCCGAAAAACCGCGCGGCGCCAGCCGGTAGGCGGGCGCCGCAGAATTGCGGATACAGGGAGCGATGATATCGGCAAATGGGGCGTCACCGGAACGGGTCGCGCCCAAGTCGCCGCGCCGGTGGCCGGTCAGGCGCGCTGCGCGGCCGCACGTTGCGTACCGAGCGCGAACGCGCCACCGCCCAGCAGCGCCTGAACGGCGAGCGTTACGGCCCAGAACGCCGGATATTCCCAGCCGCCGTGCGGCGACGCGAAGCTCCAGCCGTTCGGCAGATGCGCGGCGGTCGCGCCGAGCATGAACGGCAACAGCAGCAGTGCGGCGATGCGCACCCGGAAACCGGCGACGAGCGCAAGGCCGCCGGCCAGCTCGACGACGGTCGTCACGTAAGCGAGCCACGCGGGCAGGCCGATCGACGCGAAAAACTGCGCGGTGCCGGGCAGCGTGAAGACGAATACCTTCTGCGCGACGTGCGCGAGGTACAGCACGCCAAGCGCGACCCGCAGCAGCGTCGCGGCGAAGTCGTTCAAGCGGTTCGGGTTCATGTCGGGTTCCTTCGGGAGTGAATGGGAATGGAATGCACTCTATTCGAACCCGTTTCACCAATAAACAAGCTTTCACGCTTAAATTACTTCCAGATGAGAACGAATACGACGCAAAAAAGGGGCATGACCATCATGCCCCCGCGATTCGCGTTTCAGATTCAGTAGCCGCCCTTGCCTTGCGAGGATCCGCTGGACTGGCCGCCGTTCGGCGCATACGAATCGCACGCGTGCACCCACGTCGACGCCGTCAGCAACCCCAACAGCACTGCGCACCACCACCGTCGAGCCTTCATCGTCGCGCTCCTCCGGACGGGTATCCGCCCTCCTTTGGTTGTACGTCACGCAACGAAAAAAGCGAGCATGAATCGTCGGCCGAAACGGCAAGCGCCGGCAGCCTTGCGCGTTGCGCAACGCAGTCAGCGGAATTCGGCGTACAGCGCACCCAGGTCGAGATGCGCGGCGAACGTGTCCGCGAGCCGTTCCAGCGACGCTTCGCGCAGCGCCGGATAGTCGATCCGCTCGGCCGCGTCGAGGCCCGCCCAGCCGAGCAGCGCCGCGCACGCGTCCGGCGCGTCGAAGAGGCCGTGTACGTAGGTCGCGAGGATCTGCCCGTCGGCCGACAGCGCGCCGTCCGTACGCGTGCCGCCCGCGACAGGCGTGCCGCCCG
>NZ_JAAGPL010000303.1:0-240 GCF_017104785.1 Burkholderia sp. Ac-20353
AGTGAAAGTGGAGCGGAGGGCATAGGAGTTAGAGTCCGAGGAACGTGCACAGAGAGAGTATGACGACAACGACGAAGAGCACAGGTATGCAGGACATATAGAGTGAGTATGAGACATAACATACATGGGAATTGAAGAAATAGATTAACAAACGAAGGACGTGCAATGTGTAGCTTAGACATATAACAAGTAGCGGTACGAATTATACCCGATTGTAATTTTTTTTTTTTTTTAATGAAC
>NZ_JAAGPL010000304.1:0-6756 GCF_017104785.1 Burkholderia sp. Ac-20353
CCCTGCCGGTCGCGCGCGAGCCGCTCGTGCTGGCGATGCCGGCGGCGGCCTCGGACGCACCCGAGGACGCGCCGGTGCGGCTCGCGGACGTCGCCGCGCTGCCGCTCGTAATCTTCCCGCGCCGTTTGGCGCCCGGCTTTTATGACATCATTACGGGCTGCTACGGCGCGGCGGGGGTGACCCCGCGCATCGGCCAGGAAGCGATCCAGATGCAGACGATCGTGAGCCTCGTGTCGGCCGGCATGGGTGTCGCACTGGTGCCGCAGTCGCTGCGTAACCTGCGGCGCACCGGCGTGGTCTACCGGCCGCTCGCGGACGGCGCGCCTGTCGTCGAGACGGGCCTCGTGTGGCGCACGGGCGACGTCAGCCCCGTGCTGGCCGGCTTCATCGACATCGTGCGCGCGCAGGCGATCGTCCGCGCGTGACGCGAACGATCGCGCGCCGGCGTCGTCCAATGCGCGGCACGTTTCACGCGCCGTCGCAGCGAATTCGAAACCTTCACCGCTAACCCATGATCATTCACCCGAATTTCGACCCTGTCGCGATCCATCTCGGGCCGCTCGCCGTGCGCTGGTACGGCCTCATGTATCTCGTCGGCTTCATCGCCGCGATCGTCGTCGGCCGGGTCCGCCTGAAGCTGCCGCATGTCGCTTCGCAGGGCTGGACCGCAAAGGACATCGACGACATGATGTTCTACGGTGTCCTTGGCACCGTGCTCGGCGGCCGGCTCGGCTACGTGCTGTTCTACAAGGCGAGCTTCTACTTCTCGCATCCGCTCGACATCTTCAAGGTGTGGGAAGGCGGGATGTCGTTTCACGGCGGCTTCCTCGGCGTGACGCTCGCGATGATGCTGTTTGCGTGGCAGCGCAAGCGTCACTGGCTGCAGGTCACCGATTTCGTCGCGCCGATGGTGCCGACGGGTCTCGCGGCGGGCCGGCTCGGCAACTTCATCAACGGCGAACTGTGGGGGCGCGTGACCGCTCCGAACGAGCCGTGGGCGATGCTGTTCCCGGGCGCATCGCGCGACGATGCGGCGTGGCTCGGCGCGCATCCGGAACTCGCCGCGAAGTGGCACCTGAACGACGTGTTCCTGCAATACCAGATGCTGCCGCGCCATCCGTCGCAGCTCTACGAGATCGCGCTCGAAGGCATCGTGCTGTTCTTCGCGCTGTTCCTGTTCGCGCGCAAGTCGCGTCCGATGGGCGCGGTGTCCGCGCTGTTCCTGATCGGCTATGGCCTCGCACGCTTCACCGTCGAGTTCGCGCGCGAGCCGGACGATTTCCTCGGGCTGCTCGCGCTCGGCCTGTCGATGGGGCAGTGGCTGTCGTTGCCGATGATCATCGCGGGCATCGCGATGATGATCTGGGCGTATCGGCGCCGCGCGACCGCGGCCACCGCATGATGCGTTCAACTGAATGACGCAGCAACGAAAAACGCCGGCCCAGGGCCGGCGTTTTCGCATCTGGCGGGCAGACGTCGCGCGTTACTTCATCTGCACCGAGCCGTTGACCGTCACCGACACGGTCGCCTTGCCGCCTTCGACTGCGATCGGCGCGCTCATCTTCGCGCTGTCCATCGCAGGCGCGGCCATCGCCATCACGCGCGGATACGGTTGCACGTTGCGGCCGCTGCCGACATTCACGTCGCGAATCGTATAGCCGTTGTAGCCGAATGCCTTCGCGGCTTCGTCCGCGCGCGTGCGGAACGACTTGATCGCTTCGGTCGTGAGCTTCTCCTCGGCCGCACGCTGCGCTTCCGGCGACAACGTGAACTCGACGTTCGCCACCTGCATCAGGTTCGACAACTGGCCCGCGAGCTTCGATGCCGCAGCGAAGTCGCGCGACTCGAGCACGACTTCCGTACGGCCGCGCCATGCGGAGATCTTGCCGTCGCGGTCGGTGCTCGGATAAACGGAGAATGCGCCCGTATGCGCGGTTACGCCGGCGACGCTCTTCGTCTGCGCGAGCGCGGCGTCGGCGCGCTGGTTCAGCTTGGACGTCAGGCTGCCCGGATCTTTCGCCTGCTCTTCATAGAACAGCGTGATGTGGATCACGTCCTGCGGCACTTCGCTGCTGGCCTGCGACGACAGCGACAGCACGCCCGACGGCTGCGGGAAGTGCGGGTTGACGGACTGGGCCTGTGCGGCTGCCGGCGCGAGGGCCAGCGCGGCGGGCACGGCGGTGGCAAGCATCAGCGACAGCGCGAGTGCGGATTTCTTCGTCATTGTTGGACTCCTTATGGGGCGCACGCGGATCACGCGTGCGCGACGCGGGCGGACCGCGCGAGGGAAGAACGACAGCCGGCCGGATCGGCCGGTCGCGGTTGCTTAGTCCGGGCGATGGACCGGCGAGTTCCGGACGGCGCGTGCGTGCTGACCGAATTTGACCTTTGCACGCGCGCGCTTACGCCATCAGCCGTTCGGTGATGAAGCGCCATTCGGCGCGCGTGACGGGCGTGATCGACAGCCGGTTGCCTTTCGCAAGCACGCGCATGTCCGCGAGTTCGTCGTGTTCGCGCAGCGCCGCGAGTGAAACGAGCGGCGACTTCTTCACGAAGCGGACATCGACGAGCAGCCAGCGCGGCGTTTCCTGCGTCGACTTCGGATCGTAATAGGGGCTCTTCGGATCGAACTGCGTGGGATCGGGGTAGGGCGTCGACGACACTTCGGCGAGACCCGCGATGCCCGGCTCGGGGCAGCTCGAGTGATAGAACAGCACGCCATCGCCGATCTTCATCGTGTCGCGCATGAAATTGCGCGCCTGATAGTTGCGCACGCCGGTCCAGGGCAGCGTGCGCTGCGGCGCGCTCGCGAGATCGTCGATGCTCGCTTCGTCCGGTTCGGACTTCATCAGCCAGTATTGCATGGATCGTGATCGATGCAGAAAGAGGCAAACAGGCCCTGGAAAAGGAAACGGCATCGGGACGAGCCCGATGCCGTTAGATAGGCCCCCGCCTTAGCCGCTAGGCCGGCATCCTGAACCAGGGTTCAGAATTGGTCGCAGTTAGCAGCACTTCGGGTACATCAGACAGAGTGACGCGCGCGCCCGTGCTACAAATTTCCGCAACCGTGCACATGGCATTGGTTCAAGGAATATATGACCTTGGCGAACCAGGCAGGGAAGCTGACTGAACTGTGAATCTATGCGTCCAATTTGACCACCGTTGACCGCGGAGATCAAGCGGAATCGACGCATCGATTCGAGGTTACTGCGTCTCGTGCTGTGCGAGCACCGCACCGAGCTTTTCGTTCATCTGGCGCATTGTACGCCGGATTTCCTCCGCGGGAAATGCTTCACCGTGACGCACGCTCGTCTGCAGCCGCAGCAACTCCGACGCGATCGACAGCGCCGCCATCACCGCGATGCGATCGGTGCCGCGCACCGAGCTGTTCGAGCGGATCTTCGACATTTCCGCGTCGACGCGCGCGACGGCCTCGAGCAGCGCCGCTTCGGTCTCGGCCGAACAGGCGAGCCGATAGGCCTGACCGAGAATCGAGACTTCGATCTGCTTGGTGCTCATGCGTGTTCTCCGTGGCTGGCCGCGTCGTCGCTATCGGTGCGCGCCTGCGCATCCAGCAGGTCGAGCTGGTTGTCGGCTTCTGCCGTGCTCTTCGTGCGCGGCAGTTTTTCGAGAATCGCGTTCAGCTTCACCTGCGCGTCGTCGATCTTCGCCGACAGCGTGTCGCGTTCCTCTGCGAGCGCATTGCGTTCCTCGCGCAGCTGCGCGAGCTCGGTGCGCACCGTGTCCGCTTCGGCGCGTAGTTGTGCGACCTGCTCTTCGAGCACGAGCCGTTCCGAGTGATAGCGCTGGTTCAGTGCAATCAGCCGGCCAATATTTTGAGATAGGGTTTCGAGTTCGTTGAGCATCTGCTGCGTCCTCTAAAGACCCAGCATTTTAGCGCGGAATAGCGCGCATTCCGACATCTGTAACGTTTCCAGTCGTAACACCCCGGCTTCTTGCCGCGAATTGGCGAAACGGACGCGATTTCGCATGCGTGCGGGCCGCTTTCTTGACGCTCCCGCGGCCGGCTCCTAAACTGGCGCCGCCTCGGTGCTCGCGCGTACGACGCGCGGTTAAACGGGAAGCAGGGCGCCGGCTCCGCCAGGAGCAGCCAACCTGCGCTGCCCCCGCAACGGTAAGCGGCCGCATCGGACGATGCAGGCCGGCTCGGGTGCGCTCAATGTGTGCGGTTCGTACGCGGGCGCAGGCCACTGCGCGTGAATCGCGCGGGAAGGCGAGCCGGTGTGCCGCCAGCCCGGATACCGGCCGAGGCGGGGAGCCCGTACGCGGGCTTCATGACGCGCGGCCTGCGGGGAAGCGGGGCGCGCAGCCGTTCACAGGACTATCTTCGATGCTGACCCCAATCGCCCGCACCGCGCTCGGCGCGCTATGCGGGTTGCCGCTCGCCGCTGCGGCGCAGACGGCCGCTGCCGATCCCGCCGCGCCTGCTGTTGCGTCTGCCGCCTCGCCCGCTGTTGTGTCCGCCGTTGTGCCCGCTGCCGCACCCGCCGAACAGAACACCGAAGCGTCGCTGCTCGTGCCGGTCGTCGTCACCGCGCAACGTGCGCCGCAAGCCCTCGCCGACGCGATTCCGCAAACGACCGTGTTCGACACGCAGGACATCGCTGCACATCCGGGCGCCGATCTGCCGACGCTGCTCGCGTTCGCGCCGGGTGCGCAGATCGTGCGCAACGGCGGCCCGGGCGCGACCGCGACGCTGTTCCTGCGCGGCGCGCAATCGACGCAGTCGCTCGTGCTGATCGACGGCGTGCGGGTCGATTCGGCGAGCCTCGGCGCCGCGCAACTGAGCCAGTTGCCGCTCGACCAGATCGAGCGCGTCGAGATCGTGAACGGCAACGTGTCGTCGCTGTACGGCTCGGGCGCGATCGGCGGCGTCGTGCAGGTGTTCACGAAGGACGGTGGCAATCATCCGCCGCGTTTCAATTTCGCGGTCGGCCTCGGCAGCTATGGCACGCAGACGCAGCAGGCGGGCGTGTCGGGCCGGCTCGACAGCGAAGGCAACACGACCTTCAGCCTGTCGGTCGCGCGCGAGAAGGACAACGGTTTTTCCGCGCTCGATCCCGCGAAGCAGCCGAATGCGAACCCGAACGCGAACGGCTATCTGAACGAGAGCGTCACGGCATCGCTGCGGCATCGCTTCAATGCGCGTTGGGACGCGGGCGTCAGCTACTTCCAGTCGAACGGCAACAACAGCTACGACAACGCGTTCGGCGCGCCGACCGACCTGAACAACCTGTATTCGCGCGTACAGCAGGCGCGCGTGTACGCGAACGGCAAGCTGCTCGACTGGTGGACGACGCATGTCAGCGTTGCCACCGGCAACGATCGCAGCCAGTCGGAGCTGAACGGTGTGTACACCGACCACTTCAACAGCGACAACCGGCAGTACACGTGGCAGAACGATTTCCGGATCGCACCCGACCAGATGATCCAGGCCGGCTACGAGCGGCTCGACCAGCAGTTCATGTCGAACGTGTATTCGGCGCCGCAGCGTCACGTGAATTCCGGCTGGCTCGGCTACACGGCGCGATTCGGCCGCCAGCAGTTCCAGGCGAACCTGCGGCGCGACCAGTATTCGGATTTCGGCGGCGCGAACTCGTACTATCTCGGTTACGGCCTTGACGTCACCGATCGGTGGAAAGTCACTGCGAGCTATTCGAGCGCATTCCGCGCGCCGAGCTTCAATGATCTCTATTACCCGATCGCCGGCAATCCGTCGATCCAGCCCGAGCGCAGCCATTCGGTCGAGGCCGCGGTGCAGTATGCGTCCGATGCGTTGGGCGTCGTGCGCGTCACCGCGTTCCAGACACGTTATGCGAACCTGATCGACTATCGCCCCGCCGCGGACAGCTTCTTCTATGTCGCGCAGAACGTCGGCCGCGCGAAGGTGCAGGGGCTCGAGGCGTCGTGGCAGGGGCATGTCGGCAAGACCGACGTGCGGGTTGCCGCCACCTTGCAGAACCCGATCGACGAAACGCAGAATCAGGACCTGGACCGGCGCGCACGGCGGTTCGCGTCGGCGACGGCGAGCCGTGCGTTCGGCGCGGTGCGCGTCGGCGGCGAGTGGCTCGTCAGTGGCGCGCGCGACGATTCGGGCGGCGGACGGCTCGGCGGCTACGGGCTCGTCAACCTGTCCGCGCGCTACAACATCACGAAGGCGTGGTATGTCAGCGCGCGCATCGACAACCTCTTCGACAAGGACTACGAGCTTGCCTACGCATACAACACCCCGCGGCGCGGCGCCTATGTCACGCTCGGCTGGCAGCAGCAGTAAGCGGCCGGCACGCGCAGGATGGTGTGCCGCATGAGCGCGTCGCGCGCCGCCACGATCTGGGCCGCGCTCGCGGCCGTGGTCGCCGCGCTGTTCGTCGCGTCGCTGACGATCGGCAGCGTGCCGATGTCGCCGATGCAGGCACTCGCGTCGCTCGTTCCGCACGGTGGCGGCGATGTGGCGGGCGGCGCTCAGCTGTTCGCCGATATCGTCCGCACGCTGCGCCTGCCGCGCGCGCTGGCGGGCTTCGCATGCGGCGCGCTGCTGGCGCTTGCAGGCGCGCTGCTGCAGGTGCTGCTGCGCAATCCGCTCGCGGAGCCATACGTGCTCGGGGTATCGGGCGGCGCGGCCGGCTTCGCGCTCGTCGCGATGATCGCGGGCGGCGCGTGGTGGCTTATCGATGCGTCGGCATTCGCGGGCGCGCTCGTGTCGGTCGCGCTCGTGCTCGGCCTCGCGCGCCGCGA
>NZ_JAAGPL010000305.1:0-6691 GCF_017104785.1 Burkholderia sp. Ac-20353
TCTGGTAGCCGGCCTGCCGCGCCGCGCGATCGGCCGCCGCCTGCCCGGCCGCGAGCGCCTGGTCGACCGTCATCTGCCCGGCAACCGCGCCCGCGATGCTCTGCCCGACGACCGTGCCGAACGACTGGAATTCAGGAATGCCGACGTACTGCACGCCCGTATACGGCACCTTCTTCGCCGCCGGATCGTTCGGGTCGGCCGTCTCGATCGCCTTCAGCACGAAGTCCGAGAACGGCGCGGCGGCCTTGTACTCGGCGCGCTGGTAGGTCGACGTGCGCGTTCCGGGCGGCACCGACGCCCAGCCTTCATCCTTGCCGACCATCTCGATGTACTGCTTCGACGTCGACCACGCGATGAATTTCTTCGCCGCGTCCTGCTGCTTCGACGTCTTCGGGATCGCGAGCGCCCACGCCCACAGCCAGTGCGAGCCCTTCGGCGTTGCGGCGACCGGCGCGGCCGCGAAGCCGATCCGGTCGGCGACCTGCGACTGCTGCTTGTTGTAGAGCATCCCGGCCGCGACCGTCGCGTCGATCCACATCGCGCACTTGCCCGACGCGGTCAGCGTGAGGTTCTCGTTGAAGCCGTTCGAGCTCGCTCCCGGCGGGCCGTTCTTCTTCAGCAGGTTCACGTAGAAACTGATCGCCTTCTTCCACTCGGGCGACGTGAGCTGCGCATTCCACTTTTCGTCGAACCAGCGCCCGCCGAACGTGTTCACGACCGTCGACACGTACGCCATGTTCTCGCCCCAGCCGGCCTTGCCGCGCAGGCAGATCCCGTAGATGCCGTTCGACTTGTCGGTCAGCTTGTCCGCGAATTCGGCGATCTGGTCGTAGGTCGGCTGGTCGGGCATCTTGAGGCCCTTCGCCGCGAACAGGTCCTTGCGGTAGAACGTCATCGAGCTTTCGACATAGAACGGCAGCGCGTACAGCTGGCCGTTGTACGACAGGCTGTCGCGCGCGGTCTTCACGATGTCGTTCAGGTCGTAGTCGGCCGGCAGGTTCGCGACCGGCGCGAGCCAGCCGCGCTTGCCCCATTGCGGCGTCTCGTAGGTACCGATCGCCATCACGTCGAACTGGCCGCTGCCGGTCGTGATGTCGGTCGTCGCGCGCTGGCGCAGCACGTTCTCCTCGAGGATCACCCAGTTCAGCCTGATGTCGGGGTTCGCCTTCTCGAACGCCGGCGACAGCTTCTTCAGCTCGATCATGTCGGGGTTGTTCAGCGTCGCGATCGTCAGCGTCGCGGCGTGTGCCGCGCACGCGGCGGCCGCGAGCGCGGCTCCGGCAACGCAGCGTGCGGCGGCGTCGAACCTCTTTCGTTGCATGGCTTGTCTCCTGGGTGTTTTCGGTTTGTCGTATGTCGATGGATGGCCGGTCAGCCCGGCCGCTGCATCCCGCACGCGCGCGCATAACGCGCGATCACGTCGCGTATCCGGTGGCGGGCCCACGCGCGCGGGTCTGCCGCGAGCGCGCCCGCGCGGCGCGCCGTGTACACGTCTGGCAGCCATTGCGCGACGAGCGTCTCGGGCACGGGCTGGCGCGCGAGATTGCCGAACAACCGCTCGACGGCGGCCGCGACGGACGGCTGCAGCCAGTAGTAGCGAATGCGGTCGCTGTAGCTGAACTGCCGCGCAAGCCGCTGCGCCGTTTCGTCGCCGCGGTAGTACGGCGCCCAGTGTTCGGGCTGCGCGCGCATCGCCGCGTCGACGACGTCGCGCAGTTGAGAACGCTGCGATGCGTCGCCGATCAGCGCGTCCTCGATGAAGGTGAGCGCGAACAGCGCCTCGCGCAGTGCGAACGTCAGCGCGGGGCCCACCTTCAGGATCGCGAAATGGTCGCGCACCAGCGCGGCGAGCGCGGGCTCGGTCTGGTAGTCGGTCGAATGCGCCTCGAACACGAGGCCCGGCGTATGCAGGATGCTTGCGCCGAGCGACGCGGCCTTCGCGCTGTCGTAGTCGAGCACGTGACGGTCGTCGAAATCGACGCCGGGCTGCGCGACGATCGCGACGACCCGGGTCCAAGCGTCGTCGAGACCGTGCGCCGCGAACGCGGCGCGATGCGCGTCGAGCGTCGCCGCAATGCTGTCGGTGCGCGTCACGGCGATCTCGGCGGCTCCGCCGCCGGCCTCGCCGCCCGGCGTCGGCACTTCGGTGCCGATCACGTAGACGGGCGCCTGCCCGCTGCGCGCCGCGGCGTCCTCCGCCGCGCGGCACAAGCGCGCCGCGCGGGACGCGATCGTGCGGTCGTCGAGCGGACCCGCGTCGTCCGCGCACGCCATGCTCGCATCGAGATGGAGCTTCATGAAGCCGGCCTCGACGTACGCGGCGACCATCGCGTCGGCCTCGCGCATCGCGTCGGCCGCGCGGCCATGCCGCCACGGGTTTGGCCCCAGATGGTCGCCGCCAAGTACCAGCGCGGACGGCGCAAGGCCGCACCGCGCGGCAATCGCGTCGACGTCGCGCCGGAAATCGGCGGGCGTCATCCCCGTGTAGCCGCCCAGATGGTTCACCTGGTTGCAGGTCGCCTCGACCAGCAGCGGCGAGCCGTCCGCACGCGCGGCTTCGCACGCGGCTTCGAGCACCAGCCGGTGCGCGCTGCACACCGCGTAGATCCCGCGCTGCGCGTCGCCACGGTTCGCGTCGAAGATCATCCTCAGCACTGCGTTCGACTGCGCGATGCGCGGGCGTTCGAGCGTCGTCGTCAGGCCGGACATGCGACACCCCGCTCGGTCAGGAAGCGCTCGATCTCGGCGGCGCTGCTGTTGCCTTCCATCGGGCCGCGTCGCGTGACCGCGAGCGCGCCCGCCGCATTCGCGCGGCGCAGCGCCGCGTCGATCGGCAGCCCTTCGACGAGGCTCGCGACCAGCGTGCCGCCGAAGCAGTCGCCCGCGCCGGTCGGATCGACTTCATCGACCGGCCAGGCCGGCACGTCGACGCGGCTCGCGCGGTCGAACGCGGTGCTGCCGGCCGCGCCGCGCTTCAGCACGATGCGCTCCATCAGCGGATGCGTCGCGAGCAGCCCCGCGATCGCCCGCTCGGCCGGCTGCGGCCCGCAGAAGAATGGCAGGTCCGCTTCGCTCGGCAGGAACAGGTGGCAAGCGGCGAGCATGTCGTCGAGTGCCGCGCGCATCGGCGCAAAGCTCAGCATCTCGGCGCGTACGTTCGGATCGAACGAGATCTTCGCGCCCGCACGCGCGGCCTCGATCACGCCGCGCTGGATCGCCGCGATCGACGCTTCGCTCGTCAGCGACGAACCCATCACGTGGAAGTAGCGGCAGCCGTCGAACATCCGCGCGTCGATGTCGGACGCGTCGAAACAGCCGGCCGCGCTCGTCGCGATCTGGTAAACGAAGCTGCGCGAGCCGTCGTCGCGATACGCGACGAACGCTGTGCCGGTCGGCCGCGCGACGCGACGGATGCCGCCGACGTCGACGCCGTCGCGGATGAGCCGCGCGACGATCGCGTCGCCGAACGCATCGCGGCCGACGCAGCCCGCAAACGCGACGCTGGCGCCGAGTCGTGCGGCCTGGTCCGCGAAGATCGCGGGTGCGCCGCTCGGGAACGGCCCGTCGAACGCGCCCGGCGCGTCGAAGCCCTGGCCGCGCTTCGTGGCGACGAATTCGGCCAGCAGTTCGCCGGCGGTGACGATCGCGGCCATCACGCGTGCCCTCCGGAAAGCCGTGCGCAATGGGCCGTCGCCGGCAGCGGCAGCGGCAGCGGTGAACGAAGCGAACGTGGACGCCGTTTCATGTCAGCTCATCCAGTTGCCGCCGTCGACGTTCAGCGTCTGGGCGGTGATGTAGTCGGCATCGGCCGACGCGAGGAACAGCGCGGCGCCCGTCAGGTCGGCGGGCAGCCCCATGCGGCCGAGCGGCACCGCTTCGCCGACGAGCCGCTTCTTCTCGCCGAGCGGACGGTCTTCATAGCGCGCGAACAGCGCGTCGACCTGCTCCCACATCGGCGTGTCGACGACGCCCGGCGCAATCCCGTTCACGTTGATCCGGTGCGGCGCGAGCGCGAGCGCGGCCGACTGCGTATAGCTGATCACCGCGGCCTTGGTCGCGCAGTAGTGCGAAACGAGTGGCTCGCCACGACGTCCTGCCTGCGACGACATGTTGACGATCTTGCCGCCGCGCCCCTGCTCGACCATCTGTTGCGCGACCGCCTGCATCAGGAAGAACAGCCCTTTCACGTTGACGGCGAACAGGCGGTCGAACACGTCCCACGATTCGTCGAGCAGCGGGCGCATGTCGAACAGCGCCGCGTTGTTGAACAGGATGTCGATGCCGCCGAACCGCTCGACCGCGGTCGCGACGATGCGTGCGATGTCGTCGCGGCGCGTGACGTCCGCGCTGACGGCGACCGCCCGCCCGGGGTTCGCGTCGATCAGCCGCGCGAGCGAGCCGCCGGCCGGTTTCACGTCGACGAGCACGCAGCGCGCGCCCTCGTCCAGATAGCGTTGCGCGACCGCTTCGCCGATGCCGCTCGCGGCGCCCGTCAGGATCGCGACCTTGTCCTGCAATCTCACTGGCTGTCTCCGGTTCGTTCTGCGTTGTGCGATGTGCCGCAAAGTGAGCGAATGCTCGCGACACGAATAATTGCTCTGTCTGCGATCAAATGATCGGATACGGAACCGGGGCTGTCAAGGCGGATCGGGCCGGTTTCGATGATGCAGTGCGGCAGAACGGCACCACATCGACGGCCGCAGGCGCAGGCGGGACAACGGTGAGCGGGACAGGTTGCGGCGCGGGCGGACCCGCGGCGGGACCGGCGGCGGGATCGGCGCGGGACGGGCAATGCGACGGAAGGCTGGACGGGCGACAGGACCGCCTTTGGCGCGGGCGGGAAGAAACGGGACGGATGGCCGCATGCGCAGCGCGACGATACGTTATATCATCGCGATATCTTCGTTCCATCGCCCGCATCGCGCCATGGCTACTACCTCGTCAATCGCCGCCCGCCTGTCCCGCGCCGACGCGTTCGCCGCCGAGCACGGGCTCGCGTGGACGCCGCTACGCCGGCAGGTCTACGAACGCGTGCTCGCCGCGCAGCGCCCGATCGGCGCGTACGACCTGCTCGCCGAACTCGAGCCGCAGCGCGGCCGGGTGCCGCCCACGACCGTGTATCGCGCGCTGGATTTCCTCGTCGAGCACGGCTTCATCCACCGGATCGAATCGAAGAACGCATTCTTCGCGTGCTGCGAGATCGGCGTGCCGCACGAAGGCCAGTTCCTGATCTGCGAATCCTGCGGCGAGACCGTCGAGATTCCGGGCGGCGACCTCGCGAAGCAGCTGTCCGCGAGCGCGCCCGCGCATGGCTTCGAGGTTCATCACCAGGTCGTCGAGCTGAGCGGCCTGTGCGGACACTGCAAGACCAAGCCGGCGCAGCGCTGACGCCCATCGCGCGGCCGACGCGCCGCCCCTTCCGAACGAGGAGTTTCATGTCCATTGCCCTGACGCGTGCCCCACTGTCCGCCACGCAGGCCCCCTTTTCACGCCCGGTTTCGCGCTCCTTTTCGCGTTCCCTTCCGCGCCCCGTCCGCTGGCTCGCTGCCGGCCTCGCCGCGCTGTCGCTCGCGGTGCCCGCGCTCGCGCAGGCGGCCGCCATCAACGTGGTTGCGGCCGAGAACTTCTATGGTGACGTCGTCACGCAGATCGGCGGCCGCCATGTCGCGGTGACGAGCATCCTCAGCAATCCCGACCAGGATCCGCACCTGTTCGAGGCGAGCCCGAAAACCGCGCGCGCGCTGCAGCAGGCGCAGCTCGTGATCTACAACGGCGCCGATTACGATCCGTGGATGGGCAAGCTGCTCGCGGCGTCGAAGCAGGCGAAGCGCGCGACGATCGTCGTCGCGGATCTCGTCGGCAAGAAGGCCGGCGACAATCCGCACCTGTGGTACGACCCGGCGACGATGCCTGCCGCCGCGCGCGCGATCGCCGCCGAGCTCGGTCACGCGGACCCGGCGAACAAGGCCGACTACGACGCGAACCTGCAGAAGTTCGTCGCATCGCTGAAACCCGTCGACGACAAGGTCGCCGCGCTGCGCGCGCAATACAAGGGCGTGCCCGTGACGGCCACCGAGCCCGTGTTCGGCTACATGGCCGACGCGATCGGCCTCGACATGCGCAACCAGCGCTTCCAGCTCGCGACGATGAACAACACCGAGGCGAGCGCGCAGGATGTCGCCGCGTTCGAGAACGACCTGCGCAACAAGCAGGTGCGCGTGCTGATCTACAACAGCCAGGCCGAGGAACCGATGACGAAGCGGATGCTGAAGATCGCGCGCAGCGGCGGCGTGCCGACCGTCAGCGTCACCGAGACGCAGCCGGCCGGCAAGACCTTCCAGCAATGGATGGCCGGCCAGCTCGACGCGCTCGGCAAGGCCCTCTCCACCCGCAAGCCATGACCCCCAACAATCCCCACGCACTCGAACTCGATCGCGTCACGCTCGAACTGGGCGGACGCACGATCCTGCGCGACGTCAGCTTCTCGATCGAGCCCGGCGAATTCGTCGGCGTGCTCGGGCCGAATGGCGCCGGCAAGACGACGCTGATGCGCGCGGTGCTCGGCCTCGTGCCGGTCGCCGGCGGCGCGCTGCGCGTCGGCGACGCGCTGGTCGCGCGCGGCAATCCGTCGATCGGCTACATGCCGCAGATCCGCAGCGGCCTCGCGAACCGCCGGATGCGCGGCTACGAC
>NZ_JAAGPL010000306.1:0-6329 GCF_017104785.1 Burkholderia sp. Ac-20353
TTGGATCGTCGACCTGAGCGTCGATCGCGTGACCGGCGAGATACGCATCGAACGCGTGACCGTCGGTCAGGACACCGGGACGATGATCAACCCGGACGGCGTGCGCCACCAGATCCACGGCAACGTGATCCAGGTGCTGAGCCGCACGCTGAAGGAGCGCGTGCGGTTCATCGACGGCAAGGTCGCGTCGCGCGAATGGGCGAGCTATCCGATCCTGACGTTCGCCGAAGTGCCGGCCGTCGACGTGGTGCTGATGCCGAGACAGGGAGAACCGCCGCTCGGCGCCGGTGAATCGGCGTCGGTGCCGGGGCCGGCCGCGGTCGCGAATGCGATCTGCGACGCGACGGGCGTGCGCTTCTACGCGCCGCCGTTCACGCCGGAAACGATCCGCGCCGGGTTGCGCGACGCGGGCCGGCTGCTCGCGGCCGCGCCGGACGAACGCGCAGCGGCGCATCGCGTGTGAGCAGCGACGGGCATCGCCGCCGACGACTGCCTGCGGTCTTACGCGTCGCCCTCTTCCATCATCTTGCGCAGCAGGAATTGCAATGCGACGCGTTCGCCGGGATTCAACGCGCCATACGTGCGCTCGGTCACCTGCCGTGCGAACGGCACGGTCCGCTCGATCAGCGCGAGGCCGGTCGCGGTCGCGCGCACGAGCAGCTTGCGGCCGTCGCTCGGGTCGGGCAGCACCTCGAGCAGCGCGCGCGCCTTCAACCGGTCGACGACCCCGCGGATCGTCGCCTGGTCGATCGCAGTCGCCTTGACGATGTCGTTCAGCGAACATGCCTGCTGCTCCTTGACCGCGCACAGCGTGACGAACTGCGCGGCCGTCAGATCCGAATCGGGGATCGCCTCCTGGAAGATTGCGGCATGGCGTTGATAGGCGCGTCGCAGCAAGTGCCCGATCTGGTCGTGAAAGTCGTAGGAATCCTTGGAAGCTGCCATGAAGATGAAGACCCGCGCGGCCTGGAACCGAAAGACAAACAGTGTACACCCTCGAATCGGCTGCATCGCGTGCCACGCGGGCCGTCCGTTGACGCGCGTCAGGGTCAGCCGCCGCCCGCGCTCGGGAGCGTTTGCGACGATCACGCGCATACGCCGCAATTTTGAGCGTATACGCACCATCTTCGTGCATTCACCCCGCCCTTGGCCAGCCGCCATAACCGCCGCTCATCGACCACAAAAACCCCATTGTCTTCATACCTTTATACGTCGAGTCGCGCGCCGGCCCGCTACTTCAAGCGTTCCGGATACGGCTCGCATTTTATAGTGTGTACGCTATTTAATTGGCGTGCTATACAGACTCCGGCGGGCGCCTGAAAACCACGCCCGCGTCGATCGGCACCCTACTCATCCGTCACATACGAACAGGGACAATCCCATGTCTACCGCACACCCGAGCGCAGCCGTTTCCCCCGACGACGCGCTGCACGGCAACCTGTACCGCAAGGTCACGGTGCGCCTGATCACGATGTTCTGCCTGTGCTATTTCGCGGCCTACCTGGACCGCATCAACATCGGCCTCGCGAAGCTGCAGATGCTCGATGCGCTGAAGTTCAGTGACGCCGTGTACGGCCTCGGCGCGGGCCTGTTCTTTGCCGGCTACATTTTGTTCGAAGTCCCGAGCAACCTGATCCTGCAGCGCGTCGGTGCGAAGCTGTGGATCGCACGGATCATGATCACGTGGGGGTTGCTGTCCGGCGCGACGATGTTCGTGCACACGCCGATGCAGTTCTACGTCGCGCGCTTCCTGCTCGGCGTTGCCGAAGCGGGCTTCCTGCCCGGCGTGCTGCTGTACCTGACGCAGTGGTATCCGGACGCGCGCCGCGCACGGATCGTCGCGCTGTTCATGGTCGGGCTGCCGCTGTCGAGCATGATCGGCAGCCCGATCTCCGGCTGGATCATGCGCGCGTTCGACGGCACGCACGGGCTCGGCGGCTGGCAGTGGCTGTTCCTGCTCGAGGCGTTGCCGTCGATCGCGCTCGGCTTCGTGGTGCTGCGCTGGCTGCCGAACAGCATCGAATCGGCACGATGGCTGAGCAATGGCGAGAAGCGCACGCTGCGCGCGAACCTCGACAGCGAACCGGCCGGCAACAAGAGCCACACGCTCGGCAAGGCCTTCAGCGAACCGAAGGTGTGGGCGCTCGGCATCATCGACCTGTGCGTGCTGCTCGGCCTCTACGCGGTCAGCTTCTGGCTGCCCAGCATCCTGCGCGACACCGGCGTGAAGGACGCTTATCACATCGGCTGGCTGATGGTAATCCCGAACGCCGCCGCCGTGATCGGCACGCTGTACTGCGGCGCCAGTTCGGACCGCGCGCGCGAGCGCCGCTGGCACATCGTCGTGCCGTTCCTCGTCGCGGCTGGCGCACTGGTCGCCGCGGCCGCCGCGCCGCACGGCACGGTCACGACCGTGCTGCTGTTTTCGCTGATCAATGCGGGCGCCGCGGCCGCTATGCCGGTCGTATGGGCGCTGCCGTCCACGTTCCTGCGCGGCTCGGCCGCGGCGGGCGGCATTGCGTTCGCGTGCTCGATCGCGAACCTCGGCGGCTTCGGCAGCACCTATTTCATCGGCTGGCTGCGCGACACGTTCCATTCGCAAAGCGCGGGCCTGTACGGTTTCGCCGCGTGCATGCTGGTCGGCTGCGCGCTCGCGCTCGCGTTTCCGGCAAAACTCGTGAATCGCTGACCGGCCGGCGCGAGCCGGCTTGCGCCTCAACATCGCTCGCAGCGGGCGGCATCGGCCGTTGTAATCCTTACAACGGCCGATGCCGCCCGCCAACCACGCAAAAACAGCGCGCTGACCACCGTCAATCCATTCATTTCCTGAATACCCGCCACCCGAATATTTAATTTCCCATCGCCCCGCACGCCGCACATACTCGCGAACGAATCCGACACATAACGTCCACGGCACCGGGCCGAAGCTGCGCACACAAGCGGCATGCCCGTGCCTCTACATGGAAGGAGACATCGGCGTGCAATTCGAAGCTACCCACCGCACGGGCGTCGCGCTCGCGGCGGACGACACCCTGCATCGACACGACACGGCCGCGCGCGATCCCGCGCTGAGCCCGCGACTGCACAACCCCGACCTCGCGCCGACCAAAGCGGAGGGCCGCACGTGGGGCCGCTACAGCATCTTTGCGCTGTGGACCAACGACGTGCACAACATCGCCAACTATTCATATGCGATCGGGCTGTTCGCGCTCGGCCTGTCGGGCTGGCAGATGCTCGCGGCGCTCGCGATCGGCGCGGTGCTCGTCTACTGCTTCATGAACCTGACCGGCTACATGGGCCAGAAGACCGGCGTGCCGTTTCCGGTGATCAGCCGGATGAGCTTCGGTATCTACGGTGCGCTGCTGCCCGCGATGATCCGCGCAGTGATCGCGATCGCTTGGTTCGGCATCCAGACCTATCTCGCATCGGTCGTGCTGCGCGTGCTGCTCACCGCGGTATGGCCGGGCCTCGCAGCCTTCGATCACGACGCGATCCTCGGCCTGTCGTCGCTCGGCTGGGTCACCTTCGTCGCGATCTGGCTGATCCAGCTGGGGATCCTCGCGTACGGGATGGAGATGGTCCGCAAGTACGAGGCGCTGGCCGGCCCGATCATCCTCGTCACGACGCTCGCGCTCGCCGCGTGGATGTACTCGCGCACCGGCGGGCACCTCGCGATGTCGATCGGCACGCCGTTGACCGGCTTCCGGATGTGGACGCAAGTGTTCGCGGGCGGCGCGCTGTGGCTCGCGATCTACGGCACGCTGGTGCTGAACTTCTGCGACTTCGCACGCTCGTCGCCAAGCGCGAAAACGGTGCGCGTCGGCAATTTCTGGGGCCTGCCCGTCAACATCCTCGTGTTCGCGGTGATCAGCTTCGTGCTCGCGGGCGCGCAGTTCCGCCTGAACGGCCAGGTGATCCACAGCCCGACCGAAATCATCGCGACGGTGCCGAACAAGCTGTTCCTCGTGCTCGGCTGCCTCGCGTTCCTGATCGTGACCGTCGCCGTGAACATCATGGCGAATTTCGTCGCACCCGCATTCGTGCTGACGAGCCTCGCACCGCACCGGCTCACGTTCCGCCGCGCGGGGCTGATCAGCGCGACGGCCGCCGTGCTGATCCTGCCGTGGAACCTGTACAACAGCCCGGTCGTGATCGTCTATTTCCTGTCGGGCCTCGGCGCGCTGCTCGGCCCGCTGTACGGGATCATCACCGTCGACTACTGGCTCGTACGCAAGACCCGCGTGAACGTGCCGGACCTTTACACCGAAGCGCCGACCGGCGCCTATTTCTACACGCGCGGCGTGAACCGCAAGGCGCTTGCGGCGCTCGTGCCGTCGGCCGCGATCTCGGTCACGCTCGCGCTCGTGCCCGCGTTCAGCGCGATGACGCCGTTCTCGTGGCTGCTCGGCGCCGGCATCGCGGGCGGTGTGTACTTCCTGATTTCAGACCGCAACAAGCATTACGAAGAGCGTTCCGGCGAGCACATCGCCGTCGACGGCACCCACCACTGAACGCCACGCACACGGAGCCCCCATGAAGATACTGGCAGTCAACGTCAACACGACCGAGTCGATCACGGAGGCGATCGCCGCGCAGGCGCAAGCCGCCGCATCGCCGGGCACGCAGATCGTCGGCCTGACGCCGCGCTTCGGCGCGGAATCGGTCGAGGGCAATTTCGAAAGCTATCTCGCGGCCGTCGCGGTGATGGATCGCGTGCTGAGCTATGACGAGCCGTACGATGCGGTGATCCAGGCCGGCTACGGCGAGCACGGCCGCGAAGGGCTGCAGGAGCTGCTGAGCGTGCCGGTGATCGACATCACCGAAGCGGCCGCCAGCGTTGCGATGCTGCTCGGGCATCGCTACTCGGTCGTCACGACGCTCGACCGCACGGTGCCGCTGATCGAGGATCGGCTGAAGCTCGCGGGGCTCGACAGCCGCTGCGCGTCGGTCCGCGCGAGCGGCCTCGCGGTGCTCGAGCTCGAACGCGATCCCGCGCGCGCGATCGACGCGATCGTGCGGCAGGCCGAGCAGGCGGTGAAGATTGATCACGCGGAGGTCATCTGCCTCGGCTGCGGCGGAATGGCGGGCCTCGACCGGCAAATCACCGAATGCACGGGCGTGCCCGTCGTCGACGGCGTGTCGGCCGCGGTCGCACTCGCCGAATCGCTCGTGCGCCTGAAGCTAACGACGTCGAAGGTGCGCACGTATGCGCCTCCGCGCGACAAGCGCATCATCGGCTGGCCGGGTGCGTTCGCGCGATGACACCACGCACGCCGACCGGCCGCTACCGGCCGCGCACCGGCATCGCGTCGCCGGGAATCGCTTCGCGATGCGGAACTCGCTAGGCCCGGCCGGCCCCGCCCCCGACGCGCACGACGCCGTGGACGCGATCGACACGCTCGACGCGCGGCTGATGCGGATCCTGCTCGTGCTGCTGACCGAGCGGACCGTGTCGCGCGCGGCGGTGCGGCTCAACATGTCGCAGCCGGCAACGAGCGCGGCACTGAAGCGGCTGCGCACGCTGCTCGCCGATCCGCTGCTCGTGCGCAGCCGCTACGGAATGGTGCCGACCGAGTTCGGCGCGCGGCTGATCGACCCGCTGCGCAACGCGCTGCGCGTGATCGACTTCATCCGCATCCAGCAGCCGAGGTTCGACGCGCGCACGTCGGTGCGCACCTACCGGATCGGCTGCCCCGACTACCTGAACGTGCTGTTCGTGCCGAAGCTCGTCGCGCTGTTCCGCGCACGCGCGCCGCACGCGCAGCTGGTCTTCCACCCGCTCGGCGACGGTTTCGACGCCGAGCGCGCGCTCGCCGACGGCGAGCTCGACATCGTGATCGACAACCGTCCCGCGCGCGCGTCGCGGTTCCGGCAGGACGACCTGTTCGACGACCGCGTCGTCTGCCTGATGCACGTCGCGCATCCGGTCGCGAAGCGCGGCCGGATCACGGCCGCCGAATACGCGCAGGCGCCGCAGCTGTGTCCGACGCCGTCGTGGCTCGAAGCGTCCGGCGCGATCGACCGGCAGCTCGAGCAGGTCGGCCTGCTGCGCAGGATCGTCGTCACGCTGCCGCATTTCGAACTGGCCGCGCATGCGCTCGTCCGCCCTGACCTGATCCTGACGACCACGGTCCGGCTCGCGCGGCACTACGCGAAGCTGCTCCCGCTCGCGATCGTCGCGCTGCCGGCCGACCCGCCCGATATCGTGTACCGGATGACGTGGAACGAAGCAGGCGCATGCGTCGACGGCGTGCGCTGGCTGCGCGCGCTGATCGCCGAGGCGACGCGCAGCTGGCTCGACGCCGACGCGGCGCGGACGGCCGTCACGG
>NZ_JAAGPL010000307.1:0-459 GCF_017104785.1 Burkholderia sp. Ac-20353
TAAAAAAAAAAAAAAAATAAAAAAGGTTGTTGATGAAGGTAACATATATAAAACAAAAAGAATAAAACTAACGAATGTGCGTATCTTCCGTGAAATAATATCGGTGTGATGCAAAGAGTCATGCACACGACATTGAATTAAGAGTGTCAACAGTAGATCTGACTGAATAATGATAGACTAGATAGGGTCCGTACTGTGCATGCTGTGCGTGTCCGAGTGGTGAGTAGTAAGGAACGCTGTCGGGTACGTTGCATGTCATAGTAATGCAGCACATAACCCCTATCTAGCATGACATGTAGCACTTCTGATCCTCTATATATTAGTAGTATTGTCATTTTATTGTACACTTAGTCTCAGACCTCAGCATGTAGTCGGAGCTGTCTGAACTTTTGTATCACTTTGTCTTTCCTATTTGACTCAGAAATTATGTGTTTCGCGTTTCTGTTTTTTTTTTTTTTT
>NZ_JAAGPL010000308.1:0-6664 GCF_017104785.1 Burkholderia sp. Ac-20353
CGTCGGGCGGCAGCGGCCGCGCCGGCTGCGCGCGCCAGAAGCCGCCGCGCGCGGCGAGCAGGACGATCCAGATCAGCAGCGACAGGCAGGACGCCAGGAATGCGATCGCCAGCATCATCGGCGCACCTCCCGCCGTGCACCGCCGCAGCGGATTGCGGCAAGCGCGGACGCCGCGCGCACGGACCCAACAATCGGGGTCAGGTTGAAAGCGCCGGAAACGGCGCCTGCGGCCGGCCGCGGGTGCGGTCCGGCGGGGCAATACTCGTAGGAATCGACGGTCATCGACAGGCCTTGAAATGTGCTCGACGTCGGGCTACCGGGGGGAAGCCCGCGAAACCGCGTAGTTTACTGGGTTCCGCGCGCGCGGGCGCCGAGCGGGCCGTCCCCCGATTGCAACATGGATGAAACGGCACCAGAGCAAGGACCGGCCGATAGAGTTAAAATGCGCGATTAATTCGGGGTGCCGGGCCGTTCCTGCATTCATAACATTAGTCGGGACGATCGAAGCAGCTGGCTTGCCGGCTCCCTCGAACCCCGCGTCTGTCGTCGGAGTTCGCTTGCCTATGCGAGTCATCCTTGCCCAGCCTCGCGGTTTTTGTGCGGGGGTTGTCCGGGCGATCGAGATTGTCGATCGCTCGCTGCAACAGCACGGTGCGCCGGTCTATGTGCGCCATGAAATCGTTCATAACCGGCACGTCGTCGAAAATCTGCGTAATAAAGGGGCACGATTCGTTGAGGAACTCGACGAGGTGCCTCACGGCGCTGTCGCGATCTTCAGCGCACACGGTGTCGCCCAGACGGTCGAGCGTGACGCTGAAGCGCGCGGGCTCGACGTGCTCGACGCGACCTGCCCGCTCGTCACGAAAGTGCACGTGCAGGGCCGTCAGTATGTGGCGGCGGGCCGCCGGCTGATCCTGATCGGCCATGCGGGCCATCCGGAAGTCGAAGGCACGATCGGCCAGATTCCGGGCGAGGTGATCCTCGTCCAGAGCGAAGCCGAGGTCGACACGCTGACGCTGCCGGTCGATACGCCGGTTGCGTACGTCACGCAGACGACGCTGTCGGTCGACGACACGCGCGGCATCATCGAGGCGCTGCAGCGTCGTTTCACCGACATCGTCGGGCCGGACACGCGCGACATCTGCTACGCGACGCAGAACCGCCAGGCGGCGGTGCGCGAGCTGAGCGCGCAGGTGGACGTGCTGCTCGTGGTCGGTGCAACGAACAGCTCGAACTCGAACCGGCTGCGCGAGATCGGCACCGAAAGCGGTGTGCCGAGCTATCTCGTCGCCGACGGCTCGGAAGTGAAGGCCGAATGGTTCGCGAACGCGCAGACGGTGGGGCTCACCGCCGGCGCGTCGGCACCCGAAGAGATGGTCGAGGATGTAATTGGCGCGCTGCGCGCGCTGGGGCCCGTCGAAGTCACGACGATGGCGGGCCGTGAGGAAAAAGTCGAATTCAAGCTGCCGGCGAAGCTCACGCAAGCTGTCGCCCGCGAAGTTTAAGGAGGACATCCCTTGTCTATTCCGCTGCTCCAGCAAGTCCGCGTCGGCGCGTACATCACGCGCCAACACCTGTCCGGCAACAAACGCTATCCGCTCGCGCTGATGCTCGAGCCGCTGTTCCGCTGCAACCTCGCTTGCAACGGCTGCGGCAAGATCGATTACCCGGACCCCATCCTGAACCAGCGCCTGTCGGTCCAGGAATGCCTCGAGGCCGTCGACGAGTGCGGCGCACCCATCGTGTCGATCGCCGGCGGCGAGCCGCTGCTCCACAAGGAAATGCCGGAGATCGTCAAGGGCATCATGAAGCGCAAGAAATTCGTGTACCTGTGCACGAACGCGCTGCTGATGGAAAAGAAGATGGACGACTATCAGCCGAGCCCGTACTTCGTCTGGTCGGTCCACCTCGACGGCGACCAGCAGGCACACGACCACTCGGTGTCGCAGGAAGGCGTGTACGACAAGGCGGTCGCGGCGATCAAGGAAGCGAAGCGCCGCGGCTTCCGCGTGAACATCAACTGCACGCTGTTCAATGATGCAGTCCCCGAGCGCGTCGCGAAGTTCTTCGATACGCTCAAGCCGATCGGCGTCGACGGCATCACCGTGTCGCCGGGCTACGCGTACGAGCGCGCGCCGGACCAGCAGCACTTCCTGAACCGCGACAAGACGAAGAACCTGTTCCGCGAAATCCTGAAGCGCGGCGAAGGCGGCAAGCGCTGGTCGTTCAGCCAGTCGTCGCTGTTCCTCGACTTCCTGGCCGGCAACCAGACTTACAAGTGCACGCCGTGGGGCAACCCGGCGCGTACCGTGTTCGGCTGGCAGAAGCCGTGCTACCTGGTCGGCGAAGGTTACGTGAAGACCTTCAAGGAGCTGATGGAAGACACGAACTGGGACAACTACGGCGTCGGCAACTACGAGAAGTGCGCGGACTGCATGGTCCACTGCGGCTTCGAGGCGACGGCCGTGATGGACACGATGGCGCATCCGCTGAAGGCGTTCGCCGTGAGCCGCAAGGGCATCAAGACCGAAGGCCCGTTCGCACCGGACATTCCGATCGACAAGCAGCGTCCGGCCGAGTACGTGTTCTCGCGCCACGTCGAGATCAAGCTCGAGGAAATCCAGCGCGCCGGCAAGGGCAAGCTGCAGAAGCCGGCGAAGCCAGCCGCGGCGGCTTAAGCTCCACATCGCGCTGCGACGCGATGCGCACGGCGTCAGCGCCGCGCACATCGACGCCGGCTAGCCGGCCGCACGAAAGGGTGCAACGGAATCGTTCCGTTGCACCCTTTTTCTTTTGCCTTTGCTGACGCCGGGCGGCAACGCGTGACGCCCCGATCCATCGACGCCCGCGCGGCACGCGGCCGGCATTGCGTGTCCGGTCACGCAGGCATTGCGGCCATGCCTCCCGCTTGCCGTTCGCGCATCTTCGCCACCGCGAGCGCGAGCGGCGCTTGCATACCGCACGACGCAAACGCGCACACGTGCTGCCACAGCTCGGCCAGCCGATTGCGCGACAGCGTCGTGACGCAGTCGTCGTGCGCGGTCAGCACCTTCTCCAGCGCCGCGCATTCGTCGTCGCGCAGTGTCCACGCGCCGCCGTTCGCCGCGCGTTGCGCGCACGCATCGAGCACGCGCTCCGCCTCGAGACACAGCTCGATACTCGCGTCGTGCGAACGACTATCTTCGATCGACACGAACACCAGATAGACGCTCGTCCGCAAACGCATTAGCAACGCCTCGTGTCCGTGATCGCCGCGCAGCGCGACGAGCGCCATATGGCATTTCAGCGAGATGTCGCGCACGTGCGCTGGCGGCAGCGGCAACAGCCACTCGCGCGTCAGCGGCCGGCGACCTTTGGCTCTTTTCGCAGGCTTCATGATTGGGTTCGATTGGGGTGGGAAGGGCACGCGCGGAACGTGGAGCGCAGTGTGAAACCATCGTAAGCGACATGCCGTTCGACTTGAACAACCGGATTCGCAATTCAAAGTTTCTGCTTTCGGAAAATTCTCGTTGCGATGTCCACACGCAAATGGCGGCGCGATGCACCCGGCGCGGACGCGCGATAATCATGCATCGCGCCCGCCGTCATGCTCACCGTCATGCACGGCGAGCGCACGACACGTGTCCTCCATCCATTCGAGCAATTCCATGTCTGCCATCGACATCACCACGATAGAAAGCTGGCACGCGCACGTCTACTTCGACGCCGCCAGCCGCGACGCGGCCTGGGCGTTTCGTCAGATCGTCGACGAACGGTTTGGCGCGATCATCCAGCTCGGCCGTTTCCACGAGCGCCTGGTCGGGCCGCATCCGGCGTGGTCGTATCAGATCGCGTTCGATGCCGCGCACTTTTCCGACATCGTGCCGTGGCTCGTGCTGAACCACCGCGCACTCGATATCTTCGTGCATCCGAATACCGGCGACGCGCTGCGCGACCACCGCGATGCGGCCGTGTGGATCGGGAAATCGTATGCGCTGAATCTGGCGGCGCTGGCCGAGTGACGCGCGGCGTTTCGATCACGCGACATACATCGCAACGCTGACGAACTGACACAGGCTGCCCGCGAGAACGAACAGGTGCCAGATGCCGTGGCCATGGCGGATGCGCTCGTCGTTGATGAAAAAGTAGATGCCTGCGCTGTAAATGACGCCGCCGGCCACGAGCCAGGCCGTTCCCACTGGCGGCAACGCGTGAATCAACGGACGGATCGCAACGAGCGCGAGCCATCCCATCAGCACATACAGCACCATCGAAACCACGCGGGTGCGCCGCCCGAGCGTGAGTTCCTGCGCGATGCCCAGCGCGGCGAGCCCCCAGCTCACGCCGAATAGCGACCAGCCCCACGGCCCGCGCAACGTGACGAGGGTGAATGGCGTGTAGCTGCCGGCAATCAGCAGGTAGATCGCCGAATGGTCGCATTTCTGCAGAATCGCTTTCAGGCGCGGCCTGCGCACGCTGTGGTAAAGCGTCGAGATCGCGTAGAGCACGCACAGCATCGCGCCGTACACGCTGAAACTCACCACCTTGTAGGCATCGCCCTTGAGCGCGCCCATCGTCACCAGGGTTGCCAGCCCCGCCACCGATAGCACCGCGCCGACGAGATGGGTAATGCTGTTGAAACGCTCACCGACATGCACGACGTCATCCTCCTGCGCGGGTTCATCGGGGCAAATACGTCATATGATACCGGCCGGGAAACGATGCCGTGCTGCGACACGATGCAGGTGCCGCAAAAACGGCCGGCGACTGCGTCGCGCACGACCGTTGCGCGGCATGCACGCGATGATCCGGAGGAACCGATGCAACCCGACCTGAATCTGCTGATCGCGCTCGACGCGCTGCTCGACGAAGGCAGCGTTGCCGGCGCCGCGCGCCGCATGAACCTCAGCCCGCCCGCGATGAGCCGCACGCTCGCGCGCATTCGCGAAACGATCGGCGATCCGGTCTTCGTGCAGGCCGGCCGCAGGATGGTGCCGACGCCGCGTGCGCTCGCGCTGCGCGACGCGGTGCGCGACACGGTCGAGCGCGCATCGCAGCTGCTCGCGGCGAGCGCCGAAGTCGATCTGCGCACGCTCGACAGGCAGTTCAGCGTGCGCGCGAACGACATCTTCGTCGGCATGCACAGCAGCCGGCTGCTCGACGAAATGGCGCGCGGGATGCCGCGCGCGATGATCCGCTTCATGCCCGAGGAGGACGACGTCGACGACGACGCGCTGCGCAGCGGCCGCATCGACCTGTTCATCAGCGCATCGCGCCGCCTCGGGCCCGAGATTCGCGTGCAGCCACTGTTCACGACGACGTTCGTCGGGCTCGCGCGCAGCGGTCATCCGATTTTCGACGACGACATCACGCCCGAGCGCTTCACGCGCTGGCCACATGGCGGCGTGTCGCGGCGCGGCAAGTCGTCGGGGCCGATCGACGCCGCACTCGCCGAGCGCGGGCTCGGACGACGCGTGCGGCTCGTGCTGCCGACGCCGTACGCGGCCGTGTTTGCGCTGCTGGAATCGGACCTGATCCTGCCGCTGCCCGAGCATCTCGCGCGCGGCGCGGTGCAGGCGGGGCTCGGCGTGCGGATGTTCGAGCTGCCGATTCCGCTCGAGACCGTGCTGATCACGCAGGCATGGCACCCGCGCTTCCAGAGCGACCCCGCGCATCAATGGCTGCGCCGCGTCGTGCGCGGACTGTGCGCCGGCCCGTCGGCATTGCAGCCGGCGCACGCATGAGGTGAGCCCGACCCGTGAGCCCGACCCGTGCGTCGAACGCACGCATCGAGTGCAAAGACATCACTGTTCTGATCACGAACCCCGACCGTAGACTGCTTGCGTTCTTCATCGCGGAGCGTAAGCAGTGCGTATTGCAGAAGATTCGGCAGCAGATCCACCGGCCTCGCCCGGACGCCTGAGTCGGGCGACGGCGAGCCTGCTCGCGCGTATCGACCTCTTCACGCCGCGCGGCGCATACATCGCGCGTTCGATCGCCGCGGCGGCGCTCGCGCTCGGCGTCGCGTACCTGCTGGAGCTGGAAACGCCGTACTCGGCCGCGTCGACCGTGCTGCTCGTGATCAACCCCGTGCAGGGCGCGGTGATCGGCAAGGGCGTGTGGCGCGTGGTCGGCACGATCGCCGGGATGCTGGTCGCGTTCGTGCTGATGGGCTTTTTCGCGCAGAAGCCACTGCTGTTCATTCTCGGCTTCGGCTTCTGGCTCGGCCTGTGCGTCGCCGGGATGACGCTGCTGCGGCACTTTCGCGCGTCGGGCACGGTGGTCGCCGGCTATACGATCGGCCTCGCGACCTACGGCGCGATGCAGCGCCCCGAGCTGACCTTCGAGCACGTGATCGGTCGCGGCTCGACGGTCGTGATCGGCGTGCTGTGCCTGAGCCTCGTGTCGATGCTGTTCGCGACCCGCGACGTGCGCATGAAACTCGAAGCGCTGGTCGCGCGGCTCGCCGCGTCCGCCGCCCGTGCGATTGCCGTGCAGCGCGGCGGTTTCGCCGCCGCGCCTGGCGACGATCAGCGGCTCGCGCTGCTGGCCGGCGTCTACGGGATCGACGACCTGCTCGCACTCGGCAAGGCCGAATCCGAGGATCTCGCGCAGCGCGCGCTGGCGGTGCGGCACGGGATGGCGTCGCTGTTCGCCGCGCTCGCGGGCGGCACGCCGCCGCTGC
>NZ_JAAGPL010000031.1:0-64979 GCF_017104785.1 Burkholderia sp. Ac-20353
GCCGCAGCCGAACTGATCGGCTACAACGGCGGCCTCGCGCGCGTTCGCCTCGTGCTCGAACCGTGGCTCGCGATCCTGCGGCAGCGTATCGACAGCTACCACTACCACGATGCGACCGTCATCGACACGACGAACCACCCCCTTCGGCACGACGCCAATCAATCGCCGAGCGACGATCAATCCCGGTCCTTGCCGAACGAATAAAATCGAAAGGATTGGTTAATTAAACGGAAAGGAATATTCTCTCTATGTAATTTATTAAATTAAATGAAAATATCGGCGCATAATAGATTCCGGATTTTCCGCCGTAAAGTAATAATTTGTTACAGACCCCGTCATCCAGCGAATACCGAAACCGGGACCGATTCGGGAAGGATCAACGCAATAAAAAAACCGGACGCTGGCGTCCGGTTTTTTTGGGGCATGCGCTGGTGCGCGTTCAGTGCGCTCCGGGCATTCAGAGCGGCACGTCGATCGCCCCCGCACCGGCCGTGATCGCGTTGCCGCCCGGCGCGGTCGAGATCGGCGGCAGGTTCGCGCCCGTCAGCGCCGGCGCCGCGCCCGGCGTGCCGCCGCGCGGCACCGTGCGGATCACCTGCGACGGCGGCAGCGGCACGCCGTTCTTCAGGTGCCGCCACATCAGGTTCAGCGCCTGCAGGTCGTAGTAGTGGACGGGCACGAACCGCGTATCGAACCCGGCGACCGGCAGGAACGCATCGAAGTGCTGACCGTTCGTCACCTCGTAGAACGCGAGCTGGCTGCGGCCGCCTTCGCTGATGCTGTTCTGCGCGACGTATGCGCGCGACGCGTGGTTCACGGGCACGAGCGCGTCGCTGCGGCCGTGCACGATGATCGCGGGCTTGCCCTGCAGGTTCGCGTTCACGCGCACCGCGTCGACGTTCGCGGGCAGGTTCAGCATCCCGTTCGTCCACAGCCGGCGCAGGCACAGCGCACCCGCGAAGCTCGCGTCCGGCGTCGCGAGGCGGTGATCGACGCCGGTCGCGGCGCCCGTGTTGAACACGAGGCTGATGCCGTTGGTCGGCGGCACGCCGTTGCCCGCACCGAACACGCCCGGCATCGGCGATGTGGCGGGCGGCGCGACCGCGCCGGTGGCTGGATTCGTCGTCGCGAAGCTGAAGTTGCACAGGTTGTCGACGACGCGCGAGCGCGTGTACGCATTCGCATAGGTCACCGCGATCGCCGGGATTGCCTGCGAATCCCACATCGGCGCCTGCAGCGGGTCCGAATCCGCGAGGTAGCCGGCAGCGTGCAGTTGCGCGAGCGCATCGGCGGCCTCGCTCTGCAGGTCCGCGCCCGCGACGAGCCCGGCCGTGGCAAGCGTTGCGCAGCGCTGTGCACGAATCGACTGCATGACGGCCTGCGGCAGCGCGCTCAGGTACGGCGCGCCCGCGAGCGCGGACGCCGCCGCCGCGCACGGCTGCAGCAGGTTGGCGAGCGTCGCGTAGTCGGCGAGCGGCCGCCCGAACGACGGCACCGGCGCGCCGCCCTGCCGCACGAGCGCGTTCGGCGCCATCCGCACGTTGACCTGCGGCTCGCCGACGACAACCGCGGTGATCCAGTTGCGCGTGTCCTGCTCGGCCGCTGCGAGCGCGGCGCCACCGCCGTTGCTGACCGACGCGGCGATCGTCGTGATGTCGCCGGGCCGGTAGCGCACGCCGTGACGCTTGCCGTCGATCAGCGGTCCGAACTGCTCGTTGAGCGCCCAGTACGCGAACTCGACCGCCTGCAGCGTCACGTGCCCCCAGTCCTGCTCGGGATTTTGCTGCGAATGCGCATGCTTGAACGCATAGCGGTTCGGGAACTGCGTGTTGAATGCGGTCAGCTCGCTGCTCGTCGCGTTCGCGGTGAAGAGGCTCGCGTTGCCGGCGAGCACCGCGTTCGCGAGCGTGCCGTCGATCAGCGTGACGGTGTCCGAGCCGAGCTCGTGCGCGCCGTTGCCGCCACCCTTGTCGTTGTACGCGACCGCGCAGCCGCGCTTCAAGCCCCATTCGCCGGCGGCCGAGATCGCGCCGTACACGCCGCGCGAGCCGGACGACGTCGCGGTGACGATGCACGGCTGCGCGGGATCGAAGCTGGCCGGCACCTGCACGAGCAGCGTGACGTTCTTGCGGCCGCTGCCGTCGTCCGAGTAAGCGAGATATTCGGTGCCGGCGATCCGGCCTTCGCCAAGCGTGTCGTTGCCGTCGAGATCGACGTTCGGCCCCCAGAAGCGGCCGTAGCCGCCGTTGGCGCTCATGTCGACGAGCGCGCGGTAGTTCGACCAGATCGCGAGGCGGCGCAGCTCGGCCGCCGTCGGACGGGCCGGGTTCGCGAAGCCGGGGGGCGTCGCGCTCGCAAGGCCCGTCTTGCCGAGGCCGGCCGTCAGCAGGTCGTCGCTCGCGCCGTCGTAGGCCGTCGTGCGCACGCTGCCCGCGATGAAATCCGGCTGGCGGTTGCTTTCCGCGGTGTCGTTGCCGTTGCACGCGCCAAGCATCGTCACCGCCGTGGCCAGCGCCGCGCCGAACCGGACCCGCCTGCCCCATCTGGATGTCGTCATCGCCGCCCTCTCTCTCGTTATGTGTATCGATGCATCACAGCGAACACGGGCCCCGGCATGCCGAGGCCCGCGGGAATGCGAGCGCGGGCGGCGCACGGGCGCCGCCCGGTGGTCATTGCTGCTGGATGGTCAGCTTGTTGCTGACGGACGTCACGCCCGGCACGCCCTTTGCGGCCGCTTCGGCCTTTTCGATCTGTGCCTGGTCAGGTACGGAGCCCTCGAGCGTGATGGCCCCGCCCTTCGAACGCACGACGATGTTCTTCACATCGACGCCGTTCTCCTTCGAAATCGCCTTGCGCACCGCATAGCCGAGCTTGCGGTTTGCCTTCTTCGCGGTCTTCGCGGCGGCCTTCGATGCGCTCTTCGCGGCGGCGGGCGCTTCGGACGCCGCCGGCTCGCTCGACTGCGCGTACACGCTGCCGGACAGACACACCGCCACCGCGGCCACGCCCAACGCTCTCAACACGATCGACTTCATGCTATCTCCTTGTGATTCGGAACGGCCGCGCACAGTGCGGCCGGGTACCCCCAAAGGCAGCCAGCCCGCGCGCGAGCGCGGCAGGACGGCCGGTGATTTCCACGGCGATGCGAGAGAGGCGAGACGGGCCGGCGGCCGGCGCACGCATGAAGCGGGCCGGCCGGGCCGGGCAGCCGCCGGCCGGACGCGCCCGGTCTGATGGCGGGCCGGGTCGCGCGAGTCGGGCGCGGCTGCGTCGCACAATGTAATCCAGCGCCCGCGGAAGCGCAAAGCTTTTGACGCGGCGCATCGCGCAGCCACCGCAGCGGATTCGCGCACGCGCCGCGAAACCGGTTACCATCGCCGCGAATGCGCATCGTTCGTGACCCGTGTCACCGATGCGTGATGCCTGCGTCACCCGCCGATCGCCGCTTATGAAGCCCATCCTGCGCCCCCGCCGGCCACCCCGCATCCTCGCCCGCTTCGTCGCGGTGTCGTGGCGCGACCTCGCGCTGTCGGTCGGACCGACCGCGCTGCTCGCGATCGCCGCCGTCTGGCTCGCGATCAGGATGATCCAGCCCGCGCCGCCGTCGACGCTCGTGATCTCGGCCGGCCCGCCCGGCAGCACCTACTGGAACGCCGCGGAAAAGTACAAGGCGATCCTCGCGAAGAACGGCGTCACGCTCGACGTCGAGTCGTCCGAGGGTTCCGCGCAGAACCTCGAGCGGCTGTCCAACCCGAACGCGCCGGTCGACGTCGGCTTCGTGCAGAGCGGGATCGGCCCGAAGACGCGCGACGAGCATCTGGTCGCGCTCGGCAGCATCGGCTACGTACCGCTCGCGATCATGTACCGCGGCCCGGTCGTCGCGCGCCTGTCGGACTTCAACGGCAAGCGGCTCGCGCTCGGCGCGGAAGGCAGCGGCGCGCGCGAGCTGAGCCTCGCGCTGCTGAAGATGAACGGCATCGAACCGGGCGGCACGACCGAACTGCTGCCGACGTCCGGCGAGGATGCCGCGGCGGCGCTGCTCGACGGCAAGATCGACGCGGCGTTCCTGTCCGGCGACTCGACGCAGATTCCGGTGATGTCGAAGCTGTTCCGTGCGCCGGGCGTGCACGTGTATTCGTTCACGCAGGCCGAGGCCTACGCGCGCCGCTTCCCTTACCTGACCGCGATCACGCTGCCCGAGGGCGTCTACGATCTCGGCCGGAACCTGCCGCCCGCGGATCTCCATACGGTCGCGCCGACGATCGAGCTGGTCGCGCGAGACACGCTGCATCCGGCGCTGTCGGACCTGCTGATCGAGGCCGCGCGCGAGGTGCACGGCCATGCGACGATCCTGCAGCGCGCGGGCGAATTCCCGTCGCCGATCACGCGCAGCTTCCCGCTGTCCGACGACGCGGCGCGCTACTACAAGTCGGGCAAGACGCTCCTGTACCGGCGGCTGCCGTTCTGGGTCGCGAGCCTCGTCGACCGGCTGCTGGTGATCGTCGTGCCGCTGATCGTCGTGCTGATTCCGGGGCTGCGGCTGGTGCCGGCGCTGTACGGCTGGCGCGTGCGCTCGCGGATCTACCGCTGGTACGGCGCGCTGATCGCGCTCGAGCGCAACGCGCTCGGCGAGCATACGGCCGACGAGCGCGTCGATCTGCTCGACCGGCTCGACAGCATCGAGGAATCGGTGAACCGGATGAAGATGCCGCTCGCGTATGCGGGGCAGTTCTACGTGCTGCGCGAGCACATCGGCTTCGTGCGCGAGCGGCTCACCGCGCACGATCACGACTTCCCGCACGGCACCGCGCACGAGCCGGCGCACGGCGGCGACGGCACCCCACCCCGGGCGACTCCCGGTTCCGCGTGAGCGGACGATCCGCGATCATTGCGGCATCGGCGCGCCGCCACGTAACATGGGAACTGGAGCCGCCGGCTGGCCGCCCCCCATTCTCAGGAGAACCCCATGACCACCGGCCTCGACCCCGCCCAGCCCGCCTGGTTCTTCGATTTCGTGTCGCCGTTCTCCTACCTGCTGCTCGAACAGTACGACCGCTGGCCGGACGTGCCGTTCGAGCCGGTCCCGGTCGCGCTCGCCGAGCTGCAGCGTCACTGGGGCCAGCGCCCGGGCTCGGACGTGCCCGGCAGGCGCATCTTCACGTACCGTCACGCGCTGTTTCGCGCGGAGCAGCTCGCGATCCGCTTCAAGATGCCACCCGCGCACCCGTTCGACTCCGACAAGGCGCTGCGTCTCGCGATCGCGCTGCGCGCCGACATCCCGACGGTGCGCGAGATGTTCCGCTTCATCTGGCGCGACGGCAACGATCCGTCGACGCCGGACGGCTTCGCGGCGCTGTGCGAGCGGCTCGGTGTCGGCCACGGCGACCAGCTGATCGAATTCGAGGAGACGGTCGCACAACTGCGCCGCAATGCGGCCGATGCGATCGCACTCGATGTGTTCGGCGTGCCGACGTTCTGGATGAACAAGCAACTGTTCTGGGGCGAGGACGCGCTGCCGATGGTGCTGTACTGCGCGCGCACGCCGAACTGGCTCGAATCGCGCGAGGTGAAGCGCATCAGCACGCTGCCGAAGGGCCGCGTCTGATACCGGCCATCACGCACGGGCACGCGCGGCTGCGGTAAGGTTACGCTTCGCCCGAATCACCCGCCGCAATGGAAGAAGACGACCGTACCGCCTCGCTCGACATCTGGCTCGTGCGCGTGCTGCGCACGCTGCTGCTCGAGCGCAGCGTCACGCAGGCCGCGCTGCGCCTGAACCAGACCCAGCCCGCGATCAGCACCGCGCTGCGCAAGCTGCGCGAAACGCTGAACGATCCGATCCTGGTACGCGGCAAGTCGGGGATGGTGCCGACCGAATACGGCGCGTCGCTGCTCGACGCCGCGCAGCGCGCGCTGCGCGAGGTCGACTTCATCGCGACGCCGCACGGCGAGTTCGCGCCCGAATCCGCGCGCCGCACGTTCCGCGTCGCCGCGCCCGACTACCTGAACGACTTCTTCATGCCGACGCTGATCGAGCGGTTTCGCGACGCGGCGCCGCAAGCGCACCTCGAGATCGATTCGCTGAATCCCGCGCTCGACCATGCGGACGCGCTCGAATCCGGCGCGCTCGATCTCGTGATCGGCAACTGGCCGAAGCCCGACCCGCGCTTCGCGCGCGACGACCTGTTCTCCGACACGATCGTCTGCCTGATGCGCGATTCACATCCGCTCGCGCACGCGCCGCTCACGCGCGACGCGTATGCGAACGCCGCGCATCTCGCGCCTACTCCATACACGGGCGACAAGCGCAACGCGATCGAGATCGGCCTCGCGCGCGCGGGCCTCACGCGGCGGATCGTGACGACGCTGCCGTATTTCGGAATCGTGCCGCAGGTGCTGCTGCAGTCGGACCTGATCTTCACGACGACGCGGCGCTTCGCGACGCACTATGCGCAGATGCTGCCGCTCGTCGTCGTCGCGCCGCCAGTGCCGTTTCCGCGCATCCAGAGCTACCTGCTCACGCATCCGCAACCCGATCGCCCGACCGACATCGCGTGGCTGCGCGCGCTGATGCAGAGCGTGTCGGGCGAGCTGACCGCAGCGCGCGGCAAGCGCAAGCGCTGACGCCCTGCGCGGCGGCGCGCGCCATGCAGTGGCGTTGATGCAGCGCCGTCGATGCCTCCGACGAATCAGGATTGCGCGCAGGCCACGCCGGCGCATGCGCGTGCTCGTGCGCCGCTCATGTGCATCTCACGCGCTGCAGAACGTTTCCTGAAGATGGATCCAGCGCACCGTGCCTGCCGCGTCGCGCTCGAACACGGCGGTCGAGCGCCGTGCGGGCAATTCGCCCGCCGCCGCATGCTGCGCTTCGCGATACGTGATCACCGCGTGCCGGTCGTTCGCCGCGAGCACGCGAAGCTCCGACAACGTGATGCGCAGCCCCGGCTTCGCGCCCGCGAGCGCCGCGAACAGCGCATGCGTGCCGTCGCGGTCGAACACGCGGCCGTCGGTCATGATCATCGTGAAACCGGGCGCGAACGCTGCGATCAGCGCGTCGAGCGCGGCAGGCGTGGTGTCCGCGCCGGACAGCCAGCGCTCGATCGACGCGAGGCTCGCGTCGAGCGCATCGAGAAAGACTTCGGAATCGGACATGGTCACCGGGCGGAAACGCGCGGCCCGCTGCCGCGCAATTCAGTCAGTGTAGGCAAAAGCGCGCGACGGCGGCGTGACGCGCGCTCACCGCGCGCAGCACAGGTCGTCCGGCAGGCGGCCCGACGCGGCCGCCTTCACGCCCGCCACCGGCACGCCCGCGCGCGCCTGCAGCAGCTCCGCGCAGACCGCGACCGCGATCGACCCGGGCGCCTTGTCGACGATGCCCGCGACGCCGATCGGGCACACCATCTCGCGCATCCGCACCGCGTCGACGCCGCGCGCAACGAGCCGGCGCTCGAACTTCACGCGCTTCGTGCGCGAGCCGATCATCCCGAAGTACGCGAAGTCGCGCCGCCGCATGATGCGCTCGGCGAGCGCGAAATCGAGCGCGTGGTTGTGCGTCATCACGAGGAAGTACGCGCCCGCAGGTGCTTCGTCGACGATCGCCTCCGGCGTGTCGGTCGGCTCGGGCTGCACGTTCGGCGGACATTCGTCCGGGAACAGCTCGTCGCGCGTGTCGACCCATTGCACGACGCACGGCAGCGCGCCGAGCAGCGTGACGAGCGCATGGCCGACGTGACCCGCGCCGAACAGCACGATGTGCATCGGCACGGACACGCCCGTCGCGCGGTTGCGCCGGCCGGTGCCGCGAGGCAGCGTGATGTCGCAACGCGTGCCGTCGGCGGGCAGCGGGCGAGCGGAGCGCGGTGCGCCGTTCATGTCAGGCTGCCTGTGCCGCGCGCACGGCCTGCACCGCGCGCAGGATCGACTCGCCGGTCGCGGGCGCGTCGAGCGGCGGATTCACGCGATAGTCGCCGACGGCCGCCACCGCATCGCGCACCGCGAAGAACACCGAGAACGGCAGCAGCAGCGGCGGTTCGCCGACCGCCTTCGAGCGGTGGATGCTGTCCTCGACGTTGCGGTTCTCAAAGAGGCGCACGTTGAACTCGGGCGGCGTATCGTTGACGGTCGGGATCTTGTAGGTCGACGGCGCATGCGTCATCAGCTTGCCGCCCGGGTTCCACCACAGCTCCTCGGTCGTGAGCCAGCCCATCCCCTGGATGAACGCGCCTTCGACCTGGCCGACGTCGAGCGCCGGGTTCAGCGACGCGCCGACGTCGTGCAGCGCATCGACGCGCAGCGTGCGCATCTCGCCCGTCAGCGTGTCGATCACGACTTCGGATACGGCCGCGCCGTACGCGTAGTAGAAGAACGGCCGGCCCTTCAGCTTCGACTGGTCCCAGTACAGCTTCGGCGTCGCATAGAAGCCATCGGACCACAGCTGCACGCGTGCGAGATACGCGTTCGCGATCACCTCGCCGAACGGCACGCCGTTCTCGCCGACCCACACGGTATCGTTGCCGAACCGCACGTCCGCCGCGTTGACCGTGCCGCCGCCATACTTGCTTGCGGCGAACGCGGCGAGCCGCTCGCGCAGCTGCCGCGCCGCATCCTGCGCGGCCTTGCCGTTCAGGTCCGAGCCGGTCGACGCGGCCGTCGCCGACGTGTTCGCAACCTTGCTCGTATCGGTCGCCGTCACGCGGATCCGCTCGAAGCGGATGCCGAGCTCGTGCGCGACGACCTGCGCGACCTTCGTGTTGAGCCCCTGCCCCATCTCCGTGCCGCCGTGGTTCACGAGCACCGAGCCGTCGGTGTAGATGTGGACGAGCGCGCCGGCCTGGTTGAAGTGCGTGACGTTGAACGCGATGCCGAACTTCACCGGCGTCAGCGCGATGCCCTTCTTCAGCACCGTGTTGCGCGCGTTGAATTCGCGCACGCCCGCGCGGCGCGCGCGATAGCCGCTCGTCGCCTCGAGTTCGGCGAGCAGCTCGGGCAGCACGTTGTCCTCGACCGTCTGGCCGTACGGCGTCACGTTGCGCTCGGTCTTGCCGTACAGGTTCGCGTAGCGGACATCGAGCGGATCGCGACCGAGCGAGCGCGCGATGTCGTCGATGATGTACTCGATCGCGAACGCGCCCTGCGGGCCGCCGAAGCCGCGGAACGCGGTGTTCGACTGCGTGTTGGTCTTGCCGCAGTAGCCGGCGATCGACACGTTCGGCAGCCAGTACGCGTTGTCGAAGTGGCACACCGCGCGCGTCATCACCGGGCCCGACAGGTCGGCCGAGAAGCCGCAGCGCGACGTCATGTCGAGTGACACGCCATCGATGCGGCCGGCGTCGTCGTAGCCGACGTCGAAGCGGTAATCGAAGTCGTGGCGCTTGCCGGTGATCATCATGTCGTCGTCGCGGTCAGGACGCAGCTTCACCGGGCACAGCAGCTTCCACGCGGCAAGCGCCGCGCAGCACGCGAACAGCCCCGACTGCGATTCCTTGCCGCCGAACCCGCCGCCCATCCGGCGGCATTCGACGAGCACGTTGTGCGATGCGACGCCGAGCACGTGCGCGACCAGATGCTGCATCTCGCTCGGGTGCTGCGTCGAGCAGTACACGTGCATCCCGTCGTCATCCTTCGGCACCGCATACGCGATCTGGCCTTCGAGATAGAACTGCTCCTGGCCGCCGAGACTCATCCCGGCGCCATGGCGATGCGGCGCGGCATCGAGATGCGCGGTCGCGTCGCCGCGCGCGAGCTTCAGCGGCGGGATCACATACGATTCGGCCTGGCGCGCGTCCTTCGCGGTCAGGATCGCGGGCAGCTCCTCGTAATCGACTTTCGCGCGGCGCGCGGCGAGGCGCGCGGTTTCGTGCGACGTCGCGACGACCATGAACATCGGCTGGCCGACGAACTGCACGACGCCGTCGGCGAGCACCGGGTCGTCGTGGATGATCGGGCCGCAGTCGTTGACGCCGGGAATGTCGTCGGCCGTGAACACGGCGACGACGCCGGGCGTCGCGCGCACCGCGTCGAAGTTCATCGACACGATTTTCGCGTGCGGCTTCGTCGACAGCCCGAGCGCCGCGTGCAGCGTGCCGGCGACGAGCGGGATGTCGTCGGTGTAGGTCGCGCGCCCGCTCACGTGCAGGTGCGCGGATTCGTGCGGACGCGAGATGTGGACCTGCGCGGCGTCGGCCTGCGCGTCGAGGGTATTCAGGAACGGTTCGGCTTGCTGGTTCATCGTGTGTTCTCCCCTCAGGCGCGTGCAGCTTCAGTTGCCACTTCGGCCGCCACTTCACGCACGCTCAGTGCTTGCGGCGGCAGCGGATCGTGCGCACGCGTCTCCAGCCAGAAACGGTACATCAGGTTCTTCGCGGTCTCGAGCCGATAGGTGCTCGTCGCGCGCATGTCGGTGAGCGGCTGGTAGTCGCGCTCGAGCGCCTGCATCGCGGCCTGCGCGGTCGCCTCGTGCCACGGCGCGCCGTCGAGCAGGCTTTCCGTGTGCGTCGCGCGCTTCGGCGTCGCGGCCATCCCGCCGAACGCGATCCGCGGTTCGCGGATCGTGTCACCGTCCGCGATGAACGCGAACGCCGCGCACACGGCCGAGATGTCCGAATCGAAGCGCTTCGACAGCTTGTACGTGCGGAACTGCAGGTTCGCGCGCGCGCCGCTGCGAGTCGGCACCTTCACGCCGACGACGAATTCGTGCGGCGCCATGTCCTTCTGCTGGTAGCCCGTGTAGAGCGCCTCGAGCGGCAGTTCGCGGACGACGTCGCCGCCGCGCAGCACCACGCGCGCGCCGAGCGCGATCAGGCCCGGCATCGAGTCGCCGATCGGCGAGCCGTTCGCGACGTTGCCGCCGAGCGTGCCCGCGTTGCGGATCGGCAGCGACGCGAAGCGCTTCCACATCTCGGTCAGCTCCGGATAGGTGTCGGCGAGCGCCGCATAGCCGGCCTCGACGGTGACGCCCGCGCCGATCTCGATCCAGTCGTCGCCGTGCACGATGCGCTGCAGTTCGGCGACCTGGCCGACGTAGATCAGGTCGTCGAGCCGACGCATCTGCTTCGTGACCCACAGGCCGATGTCCGTGCTGCCCGCGAGAATCCGCGCATCGGGGCGCTCGACCTTCAGCGCGGCGAGCGCGTCGAGCGTGCGCGGCGCGGCAAAGCGCGCGCCGTTGGCTTCATAGTCGAACGTTTCGTCGCGCTTCAGCGACGCGAGCGTGCGCGCGAGCGCGGCCGTGTCGACGGCGGGTGGCGGCGCGCCGTCGCCGGTCGTACCTTCGCCGGTCGTACCTTCGCCGGTCGCACCTTCGCCGGTCGCATCGAACATCCGCACCGCCGCGTCGACGATCGGCCGATAACCCGTGCAGCGGCACAGGTTGCCGGTCAGCGCGTCGGCGATCTCGGTGCGCGTCGGCACGTCCTTCGCGTTCGCGCACGCGCTGCCGCAGCCTTCATGGCCGTGCTTTTCGTACAGCGCCCACATCGACATCACGAAACCGGGCGTGCAGAAACCGCACTGCGAGCCGTGACAATCGACCATTGCCTGCTGCACGGGGTGCAGCGAGCCGTCCGGCCGGCGCAGGTCCTCGACGGTCAGCAGCGCCTTGCCGTCGAGCGTCGGCAGGAACTGGATGCATGCGTTGACGGCCTTGTACGCGACCGTGCCTGCGTCGGTCAGCTCGCCGACGACGACCGTGCATGCGCCGCAGTCGCCTTCCGCGCAGCCTTCCTTGGTGCCGGTGCAATGCGCGTCCTCGCGCAGGTATTGCAGCACGGTGCGGGTGACGTCCGCGCCGCCGACTTCGCGGATCGCATGACGATGATAGAAACGGATCGGCTCACTCATGTCTCGTAACGCTCTTCAAGTTGGGCAACACGGCCCGCGCCGATGCGGCGGACCGTCGTCTTCTCTGACAGTTTGAACGCTATCACCGTCAAATTCCGCAACCCATAGCCCATCGCGCATGCGGCCCATATAACTGCGGCGATATGTGGCCCGGCGCGGGTTTCCACCTGTCTCGCATGGTCGCCTGATTGCGTGAAATGCGCGCGTGGCGGCCTGAGCAGGCCGTCAGGGGCGGGCTATGAGGCAGGTTATGAGCGAGGATCGGGCCGATCAAGAGCGGAATCAGGTCCCGATTAACTAAATGGTACCTGCGGGAAAACCGGTTCCATGGGAAAATCCCGATTCCGTTTTCGGCCGCCTTCCGGCCCTTTTCGTCATCCCTTCCGACCCCATGTCAACCGACTCCGCCTCGACGCCGCGCAGCGGGTTTGCCGTCACGCTGCAAATCATCTCCGTCGTCTGCTTCACGTTCATCTGCTACCTTACCATCGGCCTGCCGCTCGCGGTGCTGCCGGGCTTCGTCCATGACGACCTCGGTTTTTCGGCGATCGTCGCGGGCGCGGCAATCAGCGTCCAGTATTTCGCGACGCTCGCGTCGCGGCCGCTCGCCGGGCGCCTCGCCGACTCGCTCGGCCCGAAGCAGACGGTGGCGCGCGGGCTGATCGGCTGCGGCGTGTCCGGCGTGCTGCTGCTCGTCGCGTTGCTGCTCGCGCACTGGCCCGCCGCGAGCCTCGTACTGATGGTCGCGAGCCGGCTCGTGCTGGGCGTCGGCGAAAGCCTGTGCGGCACCGGCGCGATTCTGTGGGGGATCGGCCGCGTCGGCATCACGCACAACGCGAAGGTGATCTCGTGGAACGGCATCGCGACCTACGGCGCGCTCGCGCTCGGCGCGCCGGTCGGCGTCGCGATCGCGCATGTGTTGAACCCGGCGCTGATCGGCGTGATCGTGGTCGCGCTCGCGGCGCTCGGCTACTACCTCGCACGCCTGATCGCCGCGGTGCCGGTCGTGCACGGCGAACGGATGTCGTATGCGAGCGTATTCACGCGCGTGCTGCCGCACGGCCTCGGCCTCGCGCTCGGCTCGGCCGGCTTCGGCTCGATCGCGACGTTCGTCACGCTGTACTACGCGGCGCGCCATTGGCCGAACGCCGCGCTGTCGCTGACCGTATTCGGCACGCTGTTCATCGGCGCGCGCCTGCTGTTCGCGAACATGATCAAGACCTACGGCGGCTTCCGCGTCGCGATCGTGTCGTTCGCGTTCGAAGCCTCGGGGCTGCTGCTGCTGTGGCTCGCGCCGGCGCCGCACGTCGCGCTGGCCGGCGCGGCGCTGACCGGCTTCGGCTTCGCGCTGATCTTCCCCGCGCTCGGCGTCGAGGCGGTCGCACTCGTGCCGCCCGCGAGCCGTGGCGCGGCGCTGTCCGCGTACTCGGTGTTCCTCGACCTGTCGCTCGGCATCACGGGGCCGCTCGCGGGCTATGTCGCCGGTGCGTTCGGCTATCCGCAGGTGTTCCTGTTCGCGGCGGTCGCGTCGGTAGGCGGCGTCGCGTTGTCGATGCTGCTGTACCAGCGGCAGGCGCGCGTCGCCGGGCGCGGCGCGGCAGCCTGAGCAGCGCGTGCCGGCCGGCGGATTTCACGCGGCCACAGAAAGGACAAAGGGACAAAAGGACAAGCCGCCCGCAGCGCGCGGGCGGCTCGAATGAACGACGAACCCCACGTTTTCCGGAACGTGGGGTTTTGTCTTTTCAGGCGTGGGTCAGACGAGTGACGGTCGCGGCAGCCGTCAGGCCGTCCGCAGAAACAGGCGCCGCGTCAGGTCGAACGCGACCAGGTTGCCGGCCAGCACCAGCAGCAGCCCCACCACCGCGAGCGGCGACCACTGGTAGCCCTCGAACACCGTCGACACGGCCAGCGCGACGATCGGGAACAGCACCGTGCAATAGGCAGCCCGTTCCGGCCCGATGCGGCCGACGAGGGTCAGGTACGCAGTGAACCCGATGACCGAGCCGGGCACCGCGAGGTACACGAGCGCGCCGAGATAACGCGGGCTCGGGTCGACCGCGAATGACAGCCCCGCCGCGGCGCTGCCGACGGTCAGGATCGTCGCACCGATCAGCATCGCCCAGCCGTTGGTTGCGAACGGATGGAGCCCCATCGACTGCATCCGGCTCGACAGCAGGTTGCCGACCGAGAAACACATCGTGCCGGCGAACGCGATCGCGAGGCCGATCCAGGTCGCGTGGTCGTCGAGGTGGCCCGCCATCTGCTGCCAGAACAGGCATGCGATGCCGGTCAGGCCAAGCAGCGCGCCCCCGACGGCCGACGGCCGCAGCGGACGGCCCATGAACAGCCGGCCGTTGATCGAGTTCAGCAGCGGTGCGGTCGAGAAGATCACCGCGACGAGCCCGCTCGGCACGACCCGTTCCGCGTAGTAGAAGCACAGGAAGTTCAGGCAGAACAGCGCGAAGCCCTGCGCGGCGAGGTAGCGCCACGCGGCGCGCGGCGGCAGGATCGGCCGGCGCATCGCGCGCAGCAGCATGAACATGACGGCCGCCGCGAGCCAGAAGCGCCACGCGATCGACACGGGTGGCGGCACGCTGCCGAGCTGCCATTTGATGGCGATCCAGGTGGTGCCCCAGATCAGGACGGTGACGAGGTAAAGCGACAGGTTCATGAGGTGAAAGCGGAACAAAGGCAGTTATCGGGCTATGCGGACTATGCCGCCGCCCGGCACGCGCCGATTGTCCGGAATTGCTGTCTTTTGAGGGTGGGCGAAGCGGGCCACGACCGGCGCGCGTATACTCGGTCACCATGCGCAACCTGCCTTCCGTCCTGCCCGCCGGCTCGTCAGCGGCCGCCGCTGCCGCCGTTGCTGCCGACGCGATCGCTGTCGCTGGCGGCGAGATGCCGTTCGGCCTGCAGTCCGTGTGCCGCACGCTCGCCGAGGCGAATGCGACGCTCGAGCGCTTCGCGTGGCTCGGCGACCATCTCGCGATCGCCGAATGGACGCGGATCACCGAAGAGGCCGAGACGATCTACGACCAGCCCGGCCATCACACGCTGTCGTGCTATCTCGACGGCGGCTACCGGACCGAGCGGCAGAAGGTGCCGGGCTACGGCGCGCCGAGCCTGCTGTGCGCGCTGCCGGGCGACCATGAATCGCGCTGGTGGGTGCGCGGCGAGATGCATTTCGTCCACCTGTACTTTCTGCCCGAGCACTTCACCGAGCGCGCGATCCGCGAGCTCGACCGCGAGCCTCGCGAGCTGAAGCTCGCCGACCGTACCTATTTCGAGGATGCGCAGGTCGCGTCGCTGGTCCGTTCGCTCGCGCTGGAACACTGGGACGACGTCGACGGCCGGCTGCGCACGAACGAAACCGCGCACGACGTGCTGAGCCTGCTGCTGCGCGGGCAGAGCACGATGCGCACCGATGCGTCGTTCAAGGGCGGCCTCGCGCCCGCGGTGCGCCGCCGCGTGCGCGACTACATCGACGCCCACCTGACGCAGCCGTTGACGCTCGGCGAACTGGCCGACGTCGCCGCGCTGTCCGAATACCACTTCTCGCGGATGTTTCGCCTGTCGTTCGGCCGCGCGCCGCATGCATGGATCGCCGAGCAGCGGCTTGCCCGCTCGCGCATGCTGCTGCGCACGACGTCGCTGCCGCTCGCGCAGGTAGCCGCCGCATGCGGCTACGCGAACGCCGGCCATTTCAGCCATCGCTTCCGCGATGCGCACGGCACGACGCCGAACACGTACCGGCAGGCGATGCGGGGCGGCCAGGGCCCCTTCAAGACGACAGCGGGCTGACGCCCGCCCCCGTTACTCGCCGCGCCGCGACAATTCCTGCTCGAGCGCCGCGACGCCGGCCGGCAGATCGACCGGCACCTTCAGGTCGACCATCGTGCGGCCGAACGCGTGCAGCGTGCGGAACAGGTTGTGCTCGCGGCACTGCTCGCCCATCTGGCCGATCCGCACGATCGGCAGGCCGAACGAGCCGGCGATCTCGACCTGGTACTGCTTCGAGATGTGTCCGCAGATCATGCCCGGCGTGAGGCCTTCGGGCGTCTCGATCCCGACCACCGAATTGAGCCGGCACGGCTTCGGCGCATAGAGCGAGAGCCCCAACGCCTCGACGCCCGCCTGCAGCGCGAGCGAACAGCGCAGGTGGCGCGCGAAGCGGCTTTCGAGCGTCTCCGTGCAGACGAGCCGCAGCGCCTCGTGCAGCGCGAGCACGCCCGACACGGGCGCCGTGTAGTGATAGCCGGCGTTGTGCCAGAAGTTCTCGGCGAGCGCCATGTCGAGGCACCAGTGCGTGTTCGGCTCGGGGCGGCTCTTCATCCGCTCCCACGCGGCATCGGAAAACGCGATCAACGACACGCCGGGGATCGACGACAAGCCCTTCTGCCCGCCGGTGATCACCGCGTCGATGCCCCACGCGTCCATCTCGAGCGGCATCGTCGACAGCGTGCACACCGCATCGACGACGACGAGCGCGCCCGCCGCCTTCGCGAGCGCCGCGATGTCGCGCAGGTCGCGGTTCCATACGGTATTGGACGTCTCGCCGTGCACGATCGTGACGATCTCGGGACGCTCGCGTGCGAGCGCGTCGGCGATCTCGTCGAGGCTCGCGACCGAGCGGTCGGGCACCTCGAGCACCGAGACGTCGGCGCCGACGCGCGTCGCCATCTCGGCCATCCGCGCGCTGAAGAAGCCGTTCCGGATCGACAGCACGCGGGTGCCGCGCCACGCCAGGTTCGACATCGCCATTTCCATCGCGGCCGAGCCGGGGCCCGCGACGCCGAGCACCCATTTCGTGCGGGTCTGGAACACGTAGCGCGCCATCTCCTTCACCTGCTCGATGATCTTCGCCATCGTCGCGCCGAGGTGGTTGATCACGATCGTGTTCGCCTTCGCGACCGCGGCCGGGATCGGAACCGGGCCGGCCCCCATCATCAGCAGCGGTTCTTCGGGCAGGATCGCGTCGAGCGGCACGACGACGGGACAGGGAATCGGCGAGTAATCGATGGACATGGCTGAAAACGGGTGATGGAAGAAAAACGCACGCTCGCCGCAACATTGCGGCGAATCCATTGATCATTCCGCGTTCCGCTGCAATGCGCAAGAGGGACGCGCGATTAAACTGGCATGCGGCGCGGCGCCACCGCCGGATATGCGCGGCTACCGGGCGGCCGCCGTCCGATTCGCCAGCACATTTGCGCGCCGCATCCGAATCCGTCGCGAAACGGTTCCATACGCGCGATTTTCTCCGTCGCTCAGTCACGATTTCCGCACTGCTCCCATTGAACGCCGGTTCCACGCCCGCAAAGAAAAGCAGGCGCAACACAAAATCGCACCGCACTATTTGACATCCAAATCCGCCAACCGCCTGTAAAAACCCGCTAAAGCAGCCAGCATTGCACCGGCATTCCGAATTGCACCGGCAATATCCGCCATCGAAATCATCAATTCCTTGATACATAAGCGTATTTTATTCATTCATCAGGCATTCCTCGAAAAATCACATGCGCTTTGAGCTGTCACCGCCGCCCCAACCGGCCGTCGTTTCGATACGCCGACGCCCGATTTTTCGCAACCCGCCCCTTTTCGCAGGTTGACGGATATCGCTGCCGTAATGAACAATCGTCAACGCAATCAAAAAACCCGTTTTCGACGCGAGGGCGAAATGGGTGTCGCGCATCGCTTAATGCGGCTTGCACGACGGGAAATCACAACCATAATCAATCAACCGGGCCAACAAAAAATACGAGAGCCATGAACCAGATTCAGACCATGCGTGTATTCGTCTGCGTCGCCGAGCAACAGAGCTTTCGGCGTGCAGCGCATCAACTCGGCGTGTCGAATGCGCTCGTCACGCGCTCGATCGCGATGCTCGAGGGGCATCTGAATACCCGACTGATCCACCGCACGACGCGCAACCTGTCGCTCACCGAGGCAGGCGTGCGCTATCTCGACGGATGCCGCGCGCTGCTCGAGGAATTCGACCACCTCGAAGCGTCGGTCACGCATGCGGTACGCGAACCGGTCGGCACGCTGCGCGTCGTCGCGTCCGGCCTGTTGTCGCCGCTTGCGCTGACGCCGCTCGTTACCGGCTTCCAGCGCCGCTTTCCGCAGGTGCGCGTGCAGCTCACGATCGCCGAAGGCCCGCTCGACGTGCTCGATACGGGCTACGACGTCGGCATCGTCACCGGCAACCGGCTCGACGGCAACCCCGCGCTGATCGGTCATGCGCTCGCGCCGAACACGCTCGTCGCGTGCGCGGCGCCCGCCTATCTCGAACGTCGCGGCGAACCCCGCGTGCCCGACGACCTGCCGCGCCACGACTGGATCGCGCTCGCGCCGCACCAGCATGCGAGCGCGTGGCGGCTGCTCGGGCCGGGCGACGCGATGCACGCGGTGACGGTGCGCCCCGTCTGCACGGTCAACCAGCTGTCGCTCGTGCAGGCGGCCGCAGTCGCGGGCTCGGGCATCGCGGTACTGCCGGAAGACCTCGCCGCCGACGCGCTCGACAGCGGCGCGCTCGTGCGGCTGCTGCCCGGCTACCGGATCGACGACCCGGACGCGCAGCTGTCGCTCGTCTACCCGAATCGCCAGTTCGTGCCCGCGCGCACCCGCAGCTTCGTCGAGCATGCGCTCGACCATTTCGGCACGCAGGCGGCTCGCGCGCAGGCCGGCTATGCATTCCTGCACGATGCGCGCGCGCCCGATTGCACCGACATCGTCACGGGGCTGCAGTAAACTGCGCACGTCAGCCTCCGGAGGTCCAGCGTGCGCGTGATCCTGTTCAGCAGCCGCCAGTACGACGACGATTCGTTCGTCGCCGCGAACCGGCAGTTCGGCTACCGGCTGCACTTCCAGCGGTCGCATCTCGACGCCGAGACCGCGATCCTCGCGCATGGCTATGACGTCGTCTGTCCGTTCGTCAACGACACCGTCGACGCGGCGGTGCTCGAACGGCTCGCGGACGGCGGCACGCGGCTCATCGCGCTGCGCTCGGCGGGCTTCAACCACGTCGACCTCGCCGCCGCCGAGCGGCTCGGCATCACGGTCGTGCGCGTCCCCGCGTATTCGCCGCACGCGGTCGCCGAACACGCGGTCGCGCTGATTCTCGCGCTCAACCGCCGGCTGCCGCGCGCCGTCGCGCGCACCCGCGAAGGTGACTTCTCGCTGAACGGCCTGCTCGGCTTCGACCTGCACGGCAAGACCGTCGGCGTGATCGGCACCGGCATCATCGGCAGCGTGTTCGCGAAGATCATGATGGGCTTCGGGATGCATGTGCTCGCGCACTCGGTGCCGCCGCACAACGAAGAGCTGATCGCGTACGGCGCCCGCTACGTCGGGCTCGACGAGCTGCTGCGCCACGCCGACATTGTCAGCCTGCATTGCCCGCTGCTGCCGTCGACGCATCACCTGATCAACGCGCAGACGCTCGCGCAGATGAAGCACGGCGCGATGCTGATCAACACCGGCCGCGGCGGGCTCGTCGACGCGCAGGCGCTGATCGATGCGCTGAAGAGCGGCCAGCTCGGCCACCTCGGGCTCGACGTGTACGAGGAGGAAAGCGGCCTGTTCTTCGAGGATCACTCGGACCAGCCGCTGCAGGACGACGTGCTCGCGCGGCTCCTGACGTTCCCGAACGTGATCGTCACGTCGCACCAGGCGTTCTTCACGCGCGAGGCGCTCGCCGAGATCGCGCACACGACCCTGCTGAACATCGAGGCCTGGCATGCGGGAGCGCCGCAGAACGTCGTGACGGCGAACCGCTGACGATCGGCGCGTTTCAATCAACGATCCCGCATTTTGTTTCGACTGAAGTAACGTCGCCTGCCTGTCGTCTGCTATCGTTGCGCCGACGTCCCCCCTGCCCCATCCCGCTCATGCGTTTCGACGATCCCGCCATCGCCGCCGTCTACCGCGCCATTTTCGAACGGCGCGACATGCGCCACTTCACGCCGGCGCCCGTCGATCCGGCCGTGCTGGCGCGGTTGTTGCGCGCGGCGCACCACGCACCGAGCGTCGGCTTCATGCAGCCGTGGCGTTTCATCCGCATCACCGATCCCGCGCTGCGCACGCGCATCCATGCGCTCGTCGAGGCCGAACGCCGCGCGACCGCCGACGCGCTCGGCGAGCGCCAGGACGAATTCATGCGGCTGAAGGTCGAGGGCGTGCGCGAATGTGGCGAACTGCTGGTCGTCGCGCTGACCGACGGCCGCGAGCGTCACGTGTTCGGCCGGCGCACGCTACCGGAGATGGATCTCGCGTCCGCCGCATGCGCGATCCAGAACATGTGGCTCGCGGCGCGCGCAGAGGGGCTCGGAATGGGCTGGGTGTCGCTGTTCGACGTCGACGCGCTGCGCACGCTGCTCGGGATGCCCGACGGCGCGAAGCCGATCGCGGTGCTCTGTCTCGGGCACGTCGACGCGTTCTATGCGAAGCCGATGCTCGAGGAAGAGCGCTGGGCCGCGCGAATGCCGGTCGAAGCGTGCCTGTTCGAGAACGGGTGGGATGGTGCGGTGGGCAAATCGGCGGAATCCGGCGCGTCAGGAGCGCCCGGCGAAACCGGCGAATCCAGCGAATCCAGCGAATCCGCCGCGCCGGCCGGCGGCGTCGCCTGAGCCGGCACCCGCCCGTCGCTTGCCGGCAACAACCGTTCAGGCCCCCAGCATAAGGGTTTTCACTGAAGTAGAATCGCGGCTGACACCGTCTCTTCCGCCTGCATTGCGCATCCCGCGCCCGGCGGCTTTTTCCGGGCTCACCGCGATGCCACTCCCTCTCCTTGCCCTTGCCGTCGCCGCATTTGGAATCGGTACCACCGAATTCGTGATCATGGGGCTCTTGCCCAACGTCGCGCGCGATCTCGGTGTGTCGATCCCGGCCGCGGGGATGCTCGTGTCCGGCTATGCGCTCGGCGTGACGATCGGCGCGCCGATCCTCGCCGTCGTCACCGCGAAGATGCCGCGCAAGCGCGCGCTGATGGGGCTGATCGGGCTGTTCATCGCCGGCAACCTGTTCTGCGCGATCGCACCCGACTATACGGTGCTGATGGCCGCGCGCGTCGTCACCGCGTTCTGCCACGGCGCGTTCTTCGGCATCGGCTCGGTCGTCGCGAGCAACCTCGTCGCGCCGAACCGCCGCGCGCAGGCGATCGCGCTGATGTTCACGGGCCTCACGCTCGCGAACGTGCTCGGCGTGCCGCTCGGCACCGCGCTCGGCCAGGCGTACGGCTGGCGCGCGACATTCTGGGCTGTAACGGGCATCGGCATCGCCGCGGCCGCCGCGCTCGCGGTCTGCCTGCCGAAGAACCTCGCGATGCCCGATACCAGCATCACGCGCGAATTCAGCGTGCTGAAGCACCCGCAGGTGCTGATGGTGCTCGGCATCAGCGTGCTCGCGTCCGCGAGCCTGTTCAGCGTGTTCACGTACATCACGCCGATCCTCGAGGACGTGACCGGCTTCTCGCCGCGTCAGGTCACCTATGTGCTGCTGCTGTTCGGCCTCGGCCTGACGGTCGGCGGCACGCTCGGCGGCAAGCTCGCCGACTGGCGCCGGATGCCGTCGCTGATCGCGTCGCTCGCGCTGATCGGCGTCGTGCTCGCACTGTTCGCGGCCACGATGCACATGCCGTTCGCTGCGCTCGCAACGATCTTCGTGTGGGGGATGCTCGCGTTCGCGATCGTGCCGCCGCTGCAGATCCTGATCGTCGATCGCGCGAGCGACGCGCCGAATCTCGCGTCGACGCTCAATCAGGGGGCGTTCAACCTCGGCAACGCGACCGGCGCATGGCTCGGCGGAATGGCGATCGGCGCGGGCATCCCGCTCGTGAACCTGCCGTGGGTCGGCGTCGCGATGGCCGTCGCGGCGCTTGCGCTGACGCTGTGGTCGGCGTCGCTCGAACGCCGCCCGGTCGCCGCGCCGACCGAATACGTGTGACGGCGGTGGCGCACCGCGCTGTCGCCAGCCCGCGCGGTGCGCCACCGACACTCGCGCCCCCCCTGCGCGCTTGATGGCCTTCATGGACCGCTTCTGGTCACCGGTGTAGCATCACGGCCGATGAAAGCCATTCTTAATCGAGATTTCCTCGCGCTGATCCTGAGCGTTGCGGTCGTCGGCCTCGGCACCGGCGCGACCCTTCCCCTCACCGCACTCGCACTGACCGAAGCCGGGCACGGCACCAACGTCGTCGGCATGCTGACGGCCGCGCAGGCCCTCGGCGGCCTCGCGGTCGTCCCGTTCGTCACCGCGCTCGCGCGCCGCATCGGTGCGCGCCGCGCGATCGTTGTGTCGGTCGTGTTGCTCGCCGCGGCCACGGCCCTGATGCAGTTCACGTCGAGCCTCGTCGTGTGGGGCGTGCTGCGCGTGCTGTGCGGCGCGGCGCTGATGCTGTTGTTTACGATCGGCGAGGCATGGGTCAACCAGCTCGCCGACGATTCGACGCGCGGCCGTGTCGTCGCAATTTACGCGACCAACTTCACACTGTTCCAGATGGCGGGCCCGGTGCTCGTCAGCCAGATCGCGGGCTTCACCGGCATCCGCTTCGCGCTGTGCGGTGCGCTGTTCCTGCTCGCGCTGCCGTCGCTCGCGTCGATCCGCCGCGCGCCGCTCGCCGGCGACGACGCGCATCACGAAGCGCACGATCACTGGCTCGCGGTGCTGCCACGCATGCCCGCGCTCATCATCGGCACGGGGTTCTTCGCGCTGTTCGATACGCTTGCGCTGTCGCTGCTGCCGCTCTATGCGATGGATCACGGCGTCGCGAGCGCAACCGCGGTGCTGCTCGCATCGATCATGCTGTTCGGCGACACCGCGATGCAATTCCCGATCGGCTGGCTCGCGGACAAGCTCGGCCGCGAACGCGTGCACCTCGGCGCCGGCTGGATCGTGCTCGCGGGCCTGCCGCTGCTGCCGTTCGTCATCGCGAATCCATGGCTGTGCTGGCCACTGCTGTTCGTGCTCGGCGCGGCGGCCGGCAGCATCTACACGCTGTCGCTCGTCGCGTGCGGCGAGCGCTTCCGCGGCGCCGCGCTCGTCACCGCGAGCTCGCTCGTGTCGGCGTCGTGGAGCGCCGCGAGCTTCGGTGGCCCGCTGGTCGCGGGTGCGTTGATGGAGCAGATCGGCAGCAACGCGCTGGTCGGCGTGCTGATCGTCTGTGTCGCGGCGTTCGTCGCGGCCGCGCTGTGGGAGCGCCGGGCCGCGTTGCAGCGCGCGGTCTGACGCCCAAACGACGACGGCCCGCACGATGCGGGCCGTCCGATGCATGTGCATCACGCGTTGCGCGTAACGCGCCAGGCGTTACGCCTTCAACGCCGGCAGGATCTTCCCGACGCAGGTGCCGAAGCCGACGCGATAGCCGTCGCCCTGGCACCAGCCGGCGAGCGTCAGCTCGTCGCCGTCCTCGATGAACGCACGGCTGCCGCCGCCGTTCAGCGCGACGGGCTCCTTGCCGTTCCACGTCAGTTCGAGCAGGCTGCCGAACGAATCCTTCGTCGGCCCGCTGATCGTGCCCGAACCCATCAGGTCGCCGACGCGCGTATTGCAGCCCGCGACCGTGTGATGCGCGAGCTGCTGCGCCATCGTCCAGTACATGTACTTGAAGTTGGTGCGGCAGATCGACGTCGCATCGGCCGCGCCTTCCTCGCGCAGCGTCACTTCGAGCGCGATATCGAACGCGTGGCGGCCCGCGTGCTGCAGATACGGCAGCGGCTGCGGCGACTGCTCGGGCTGCGCGGTGCGAAACGGCTCGAGCGCATCGAGCGTGACGATCCACGGCGAGATCGTCGTCGCGAACGTCTTCGCGTTGAACGGCCCGAGCGGCACGTATTCCCACTGCTGGATATCGCGCGCGCTCCAGTCGTTCAGCAGCACCATGCCGAAGATGTGCGCTTCGGCATCCTCGCAGGCGATCGGCTCGCCGAGCGCGTTGCCCTTGCCGACGATGAAGCCCGTCTCCAGCTCGATGTCGAGCTTGCGGCACGTGCCGAACACCGGACGCTCCTGGTCGGGCAGCTTCAGCTGGCCGTTCGGGCGCCGCACCGGCGTGCCGCTGACGATCACCGACGACGCGCGGCCGTTGTAGCCGATCGGCATCTCCGACCAGTTCGGCAGCAGCGCATTCTTCGGATCGCGGAACATCGAGCCGACGTTGGTCGCGTGCTCCTTCGACGAATAGAAGTCGGTGTAACCGGGCACGTCGACCGGCAGATGCAGCGTCGCGTCGCGCTGCGGCACGAGCGCCTGCGCACGCAGCGCCGCGTCGTCGCGCAGCAGCGCTGCATCGCGCGCGAACAGCTCGCTCAGTTGCACGCGCACGCTGCGCCACGCATCTCGGCCAAGCGCGATGAATACGTTCAGCGTCGGCTGCGCGAACACGTCGCCGACGCCGGCCGGCAGCGTCACGAGGCCCGCACGCGCGAGCGCGGCTAGATCGACGATCTGGTCGCCGAGCGCGACGCCTGCGCGCTGCGCCGTTTGCTTCGCATCGCTGAAGATGCCGAACGGCAGGTTCTGGATCGGGAAGTCGCACGCGGGATCGTTCGCCGCGTCGACCCAGCTCTTGCGCGCCGGGTCGAGCGTCGCGCGCAGTTCAGGGGACATGCTCATCGTTGCTCCGGATTGAAGTGTTTCTGGATGCCTTGCCAGCATTCGAAGTAGTTCGCCTGCAGCTGCGCGGTGTCGAGCGCGAAGCGCGTCGGCCGGATCAGCGTGCGGGTCTCGAACATGAACGCCATCGTGTCGTCGACCTTGTGCGGCTTCGTCGTGTCGCTCGCGGACGCCTTCTCGAACGTGTCCGCGTCCGGGCCGTGACCCGACATGCAGTTGTGCAGGCTCGCGCCGCCCGGCACGAAGCCTTCGGCCTTCGCGTCGTACGCGCCGTGCACGAGGCCCATGAATTCGCTCGCGACGTTGCGGTGGAACCAGGGCGGACGGAACGTATCCTCGGCCGCGAGCCAGCGCGGCGGGAAGATCACGAAGTCGATCGTGTCGACGCCCGGCGTGTCGCTCGGCGACTGCAGCACGAGGAAGATCGACGGATCGGGATGGTCGTAGCTGATCGAGCCGATCGTGTTGAACAGGCGCAGGTCGTATTTGACCGGCGCATAGTTGCCGTGCCACGCGACGACGTCGAGCGGCGAATGGCCGATGTCCGCGCGCCACAGGCGCCCGTTCAGCTTCGTGACCAGTTCGAATGCGCCTTCGCGATCCTCGTAGGCGGCTTGCGGCGTCAGGAAGTCCCGCGGGTTCGCGAGGCCGTTCGAGCCGATCGGGCCGAGGTCCGGCAGCCGCAGCTGCGCGCCGAAGTTCTCACAGATATAGCCGCGCGCGTCGCCGTCCGGCAACGCGACCGTGAAGCGCACGCCACGCGGAATCACCGCGATCTCGAACGGCTCGACGTCGAGCCGGCCGAATTCCGTCGCGATGAAGAGGCGCCCCTGCTGCGGGACGATCAGCAGTTCGCCGTCGGTGTTGTAGAAGAAGCGGTCCTGCATCGAGCGGTTCGCCGCATACAGGTGGATCGCGCAGCCGTTCATCGCGGCGGCCGAGCCGTTGCCGGCCATCGTCACCCAGCCTTCGACGAAATCCGTCGGTTCGACCGGCATCGGCAGCGGGTCCCAGCGCAGCTGGTTCGGCGGCGTCGGCGGCACGTCGGGCGAATCGCCGAACTCGGACACGAGCCGCTGCGGGCCCGCGAACGGCTCGAACGGCCGGTGCACGGCCGCCGGCCGGATCCGGTACAGCCACGAGCGGCGGTTGTGGCTGCGCGGCGCGGTGAACGCGGTGCCGGACAGCTGCTCCGCGTACAGCCCGTAGGGTGCGCGCTGCGGCGAGTTGCGGCCGTGCGGCAATGCGCCGGGCAATGCCTCGGTTGCGAATTCGTTCGCGAATCCGCTCAGGTAGCCGGCAGTCGCCGGTTTCGACAGGTCAAGCGTCATCGTTTCAGTTCTCCCTCATTCATTCAAACGGCGCGCGGCGCTTGCGCCCCGCGCTGCCGCGTCACACTTGCAAGACCGAGCACGAACAGCGCCGAGCACAGCACCGGCACTGCCGCAGCATGAAACAGCGCGCCGTTCGACCAGTTGAGCGCAATCAGGTGTCCGCCGACGAGCGGCCCGAGCACCGAGCCGATCCGGCCGATGCCGAGGCGCCAGCCGATGCCGGTCGAGCGCAGCGACGTCGGGTAATACTGGCCCGCGAGCGCGTTGACGGCCGGCTGCCCGCCGACCACGCAGAAGCCGCCCGCGAACACCACGACCAGCAGCCACGGCAGCGCATGCGCGACCGAGCCGATCAGCCCGACCGACACCGCCGCGCACGCGAAGCATGCGAACAGCACGCGCACGAAGCCGTAGCGCTCGATGAACCAGCCGAGCGACAGCGTGCCGACCACGCCGCCCGTCTGCAGCACGGTGCCGACGATCACCGCGGTGCCGGGCGTGTAGCCGGCGTCGCGCATCACGGTCGGCAACCAGTTCGACAGGAAATACAGGTCGATCAGGTTCATGAAGCTGATCGACCACAACAGCAGCGTGACCGGCCGCCGGCCGTCGCGGAACAGTTCGGCGACAGGCGCGCCGCTCGCCGCCTGCTCGCGCACGACGATGCGCGTGCCGGCGTCGATGCCGGCTTCGGGCGCGAAGCGCGCGAGCCAGTCGCGCGCCTGGGGTTCGCGCCCGTTCAGCACGAGGAACTGCAGCGACTCCGGCAACCGCGCGGCCATCGCGAACGCGAGCACGAACGGCACCGCGCCGCCGACGAAGAACACCGCGCGCCAGCCGAACGCCGGGATCAGCGCGGCGCTGACGAAGCCGCCGAGCGCGGCGCCCAGCGTGAAGCCACACGACACGATCATCATCCGCTTCACGCGATGCGCGGTCGGGCTGAACTCGCCGACGAGCGCCATCGCGTTCGGCATGATGCAGCCGAGGCCGAGACCCGTGACGAAGCGCAGCGCCATCAGCACCGGGATCGAACCCGCGAACGGCGTCGCGAGCATCGTCAGCGCGAAGAACAGCGTCGCGCCGATCAGCACCGGGCGCCGCCCGATCCGGTCGGCGAGCACCGACAGGCCGAGCGCGCCGAGCAGCATCCCGAACAGGCTCGCGCTGAACACGGGGCCGAGCGCCTGTTTCGGCACGCCCCACTCGGCAATCACGCTCGGCGCGACGTAGCCCATCGCCTGCGCATCGAAGCCGTCGATCACGAGACACAGCCCGCACAGCGCAAGCAGCAGCCAGTGAAACGCGGGGCGATGGGTATCGTCGATCACGCGCTCGACTTCTAGCGCACGGCCGGCGGACGGTGCGGCGCTCATTGCGCGGCCTCCGCGGCCGGATGCACGGGCGGCGTCACGCCCTGGCGCGCGAGCGCCATCGCTTCGCGCAGTACGCCGATGTCGCCGATCTGGTTCGCGAGCAGCAGGATCAGCTTCGCGTTGACGAGTTGGCTGTCGCTGTCGGTCAGGTCGCGATGCATGTCGATCAGCGCCTCGTAGAACGCGTCGGGATCGGGCAGGCGCAAGCGGGTGTCGAGGTGGTGCATGACGGGTGTCTCCGATGTCTGGTTGGCATTCAGGCCGCGCAGGTCGCGCGCGCCAGTGCGTCGCCGATGGCCTGCCGATCGAGCGCGCGCATCCGTGCGCACACGTGCTGGTCGGGCCGCAGCAGATAGAACGTGCCGGGCTTCGCGTCGTAGCGCGCGGCGGCGAGCCCGTCGACGTCCTCCACGACGTCGACGCCCGGCACCGCCTTCGCGTGCCCGCGCGGCACGACGAGCACCGGCTTCACCGGCAGCGCAAGGCCGGCCACCGCCTGCGCGAGCGCCGCCGCGTCGCCGGGCAGGCCGAACAGCACGCCCGCGAAACCGTCGCGCAGATGCTGGAGCAGCCAGCCGGCCGCGCCGTGCGTGTGCACCGGCGCGCTCACCGGTGCGTCGGCGGCCGCCGCGCCCGGACACATCGCGCCCGCGAACGCATCGCCTTTGCGGTCCGGCGTGTTCAGCGGCGAATCGGCGAGCACGGCCGGCACCGACAGTCGCCCGCTGTTGACGAGCTTGCGCGCGAATTCGCAGTCGCGCGCAAGCTTCAGCGTCGCATCGCGGAACACGCGCGACACGGGGCTCTTCGGCGTGATGAAGTCGGTCGAGCGCGTCGAGTTGCGGATGTTCTCGTCGGCCGCGAACTCGCGCTCGCTCGCATACGTATCGAGCAGGCGGTCGGGCGCGTGGCCGTCGAGCACGAGCTTCAGCTTCCATCCGAGGTTGTCGGCATCCTGCACGCCGCTATTCGCGCCACGCGCACCGAACGGCGACACGCCGTGTGCGGAATCGCCCGCGAACAGCACGCGGCCGTGACGGAACGTATCCATCCGCTGGCAGCGGAACGTGTAGACGCTCACCCATTCCAGCTCGAACTCGACGTCCTGGCCGAGCAGCGCGCGTACGCGCGGGATCACGCGTTCGGGCTGTTTCTCGGCAACCGGGTCGGCGTCCCAGCCGAGCTGGAAGTCGATGCGCCACACGTTGTCCGGCTGGCGGTGCAGCAGCACCGACTGGTTGCGGTGGAACGGCGGATCGAACCAGAACCAGCGCTCGGTCGGAAACTCCGCCTTCATCTTCACGTCGGCGATCAGGAAGCGGTCCTTGAACGTGCGGCCGTGGCTCTCGAGACCCATCATCGTACGCATCGGGCTGCGCGACCCGTCAGCCGCGATCACGAATTGCGCGCGCAGCGTCTCGATGCCTTCCGGTGTCTCGACCGTCACCGTCGCGTGCTCGGCCGATTGCGCGACGCCCGTCACCTTGTGCTTCCAGCGGATGTCGATGTTCGGCAGTTCGAACGCGCGCTCGGCCAGATAGCCTTCCACGTAGTACTGCTGCAGATTGATGAACGCCGGACGCGCGTGGCCGGCCTCGGGCAGCAGGTCGAACGCGTACAGCTGCTCGTCCTGCAGGAACACCTTGCCGACGTGCCAGCTCACGCCCTTGTCGACGAAGCGCTCGCCGCAGCCGAGCCGGTCGAAGATCTCGAGCGTGCGCTTTGCAAAGCAGATCGCGCGCGAGCCGGTGGACAGCGTGTCGTCGTCGTCGAGCAGCACGACGGGCACGCCCTGCTGCGCGAGATCGATCGCGGCGGCGAGGCCGACCGGCCCCGCGCCGACGACGATCACCGGATGGATCGCCGTGTCGCTGTCCGCGCCGCGCTCCGCGCGCGGGAGGTATGCAAATTTCAGGGTCTGGTAATCGATGCTCATGGTCGCCCCCGTCCGCTCAACCCTGCCGCGTGCGCAACATTGCGCCCGCGAGGCCGGACCGCTGCCCGCCGGCGGCCTGCCGATCTGCCGGAACCGCCTGCGATGCCCATTTCGTTTCACCCGCCACGTCTCGCTCCTTGCTTCCTGTTGAATCGGGGACAGGGCATCGCCCGGCGACGCCCGAATGCTGCTCGTTCTTGATCGACGACAAACTCAGGATTTACGAATAGTAAAACCAATTACGAATAGTGAAATCAACGTAAACCCTAGGCATCGATCGCGGGGCGGGATAACGATATGAGCGAATCGCCAAGCCGAGCGCGGCGCGCGCTGCTACTATCCAGTCATGAGGCGGCCCGTTCGGCCGCCGTTTTTCCCTGTCCGATCCCCGATGATTCCGCCCAACATTCCCGAGCTCGTCGCCCGCGCCGGGCAACTGCCGTATCTGCGGGATCACCTCGCGCTCGCCGAAAGCGGCGCCGCGTTCGCGCGCCTGCCCGAGCGGACGCTCAATAGCGCGTATGACCCGATCTACGACGTGACAATGCCGGGTGCGCCGCAATCGACGTCGTTTGCCGACACGATCGAGCGCTACGGGGACGAGTTGGGTTTCCAGGCCGTCACGCTGGTGACCGGCGCCGCGCACGACCTGTTCGATCCGGCCGCCGACGACCAGGTGCTCGTCGCGGTCGACCGCCTCGCGCGCGCGCTGCATGCGATCAACTTCTTCGGTGCGCAGCGCCACGGGCTGCTGTTCCTGCGCGTGCACGAGCGGCTGCTGAAGAGCGTGAAATACGATCACGGCAAGCACTTTTCATCGGTGCTGCAACGCTTCGGGCTGCCGACCGAGCGGATCGTGATCGAGCTGCCGGCCGCCGCGGTCGCGCACAAGACCTTCCTCGGCTACCTGACGCGCAGCTACCAGCATCACGGCTTCAAGGTCGCGGACAAGCTGCCCGATCCCGGCCGGATCCTCGCGGTGGAATCGGAGATGGCGCGGCCGGACTACATCAAGATGGATGCGGCGATCGCGTTGCGCGACGGGATGGTGAAGGCGCTCGTCGCGTATGCGCAGCGCGTGCGGATCCCGCTGATCTTCGACGGCGTCGCCGACGAGACGCAGTGCGAGCTGCTGCGGCAGCACGACGTGCGGTTCATGCAGGGGCCCGTGTTTGCGAAGGTCGTGCCGGTTTGATGGGGTTGAAGGCTGAGGGCTCCGTCGAGCACGCGGCGCCTGTCAGTCGTCGCCGCCGTCGTCGTGCTTCGGCAGATCGTCGCCGATCTCGATGCCGGGAAACCGGTTCGCGTACCAGATGTGCCACGCCGGGCGAATCCTGGACGGATCGTCGAGCGTCGCGTAATTGATCTCCACCTTCGTCGGCGCATCGATCAGACGGTATTCGAGCTGCGTGCCGCAATGGCCGCAGAAGCGCCGCTCGCCCCACGCGCTCGACGCATAGACGACGGGCTCGCCGCGCAGATAGTCGAACGCGTCGATCGGCAGCGACGCCGATGCGAGCACCGCGGCACCGGTCGTCTTCTGGCAGAGCCGGCAGTGACAGAAACCGGCGTCGGTCGGGATTTGCGTGATCCGGTAGCGGATCGCGCCGCAGGCGCAGCCGCCTTCCAGTGTTTCCGGGTGTGGCATCGCGAACCTCGTCGTCTTCGGGAGTCAGGCTGACGATGATGAGCGCCGTTTGCCGCGCGTGCAACCGGAGGCAGTCAGATGCGGCGATGTATCAGGCCAACTTCAGGCCAACCTCAGGCCAACTGCCCGAGCCGCTGCGCGAGCGCCTTCAGCCGCGGCCCCACCTGCGACCGGAACACCTCCTCCCCCATCGACGACGCGGGGCCGCTGCAGCTCAGGATCAGCCAGCGCCCTTCGCGCGGCTCGCGAAACGGCACGGCGGCCGCGTTGACGTCCGCGTGCCACGCGCGGAACGAATAGCAGCAGCCGCCCGACGCGAACTCGGCCACCGCGTGCTGCGCGGCGGCGACGAGCGCATCGGCGTCCGGCCCCGCGCCGGCCGCGCGGTGCAGCTCCGCGTACAGCGCGCGCCGCACGTCCTCGGGCTGCACCGCCAGATACGCGCGCCCCATCGAGCTCGTCAGCATCGACAGCCGGGAGCCGGGCGCGAGCCCGAGCGTCAGCGCGGTTTCGCTGCGGATCGTCTCCAGATAGATCATGTCGAGCCCGTCGCGGCAGCCGAGCGACACCGCCGCGCCGATCTCGCGCGCAAGCGCCTGCATGTGCGGCCGCGCGAGATCGAGCGTACCCGCACCGGACAGCAGCGCAAAGCCGAGCGACAGCACGCCCGCGTCGAGCGCATATTTGCCGAGTGTATCGTCGTAGCGCAGGTAGCCGAGCACCGTCAGCGTATAGGCCAGCCGGTTCACGGTCGCCTTCGGCAGGCCCGTGCGCTCCGCGAAATCGCGGTTGCCGAGCATCGTCTCGCCGGGACGGAACGCGCGCAGCAGGTCGAGACCGCGCGCGAGCGCGACGACGAACTTGCGTTCGTCGATCGGTTGATCGTCGATGGTTGAAAGCGTCATGTGGTGCTACACTGGGATCGATTTGCAAAACATTGTTCCGCACAGCGGAACTTCCGTCAAGTGGGTTCATAGACATGGGGCCCGAGCAAGCGCTAAAACGCCAACTCTGGTCGACCGCGAAGCATGGGACCAGAGGTAAGCGCTAAAGCGCCAACTCTGGTCGACAGGAGATGACACGATGAGCGATGCAACTTTTCATTGGGACGATCCGCTGCTGCTCGACCAGCAGCTCACCGAAGAAGAGCGGATGGTGCGCGACGCCGCGCACGCGTATGCGCAGGACAAGCTCGCGCCGCGCGTGACCGAGGCTTTCCGCCACGAACGCACGGACGCCGGGATCTTCCGCGAAATGGGCGAGCTCGGCCTGCTCGGCCCGACGATTCCCGAGCAGTACGGCGGCCCGGGCCTCAACTACGTGAGCTACGGGCTGATCGCGCGCGAAGTCGAACGCGTCGACTCGGGCTACCGGTCGATGATGTCAGTGCAGTCGTCGCTCGTGATGGTGCCGATCTACGAGTTCGGCTCCGACGCGCAGAGGGAGAAGTACCTGCCGAAGCTCGCGACCGGCGAATGGATCGGCTGTTTCGGCCTCACCGAGCCGAACCACGGCTCGGATCCGGGCAGCATGGTCACGCGCGCGAAGAAAGTGCCCGGCGGCTATTCGCTGTCCGGCTCGAAGATGTGGATCACGAACTCGCCGATCGCCGACGTGTTCGTCGTCTGGGCGAAGCTCGAGGAAGACGGCAAGGACACGATCCGCGGCTTCATTCTCGAGAAGGGCTGGAAGGGCCTGTCCGCGCCGACGATTCACGGCAAGGTCGGCCTGCGTGCATCGATCACCGGCGAAATCGTGCTCGACGAGGTGTTCGTGCCCGAGGAGAACCGGCTGCCGCACGTCGGCGGCCTGCGCGGCCCGTTCACGTGCCTGAACTCGGCGCGCTACGGCATCGCATGGGGCGCGCTCGGCGCCGCCGAGGCCTGCTGGCATACCGCGCGCCAGTACGTGCTCGATCGCAAGCAGTTCGGCCGGCCGCTCGCCGCGAACCAGCTGATCCAGAAGAAGCTCGCAGACATGCAGACCGAAATCACGCTCGGCCTGCAAGGCGTGTTGCGCCTTGGCCGGATGAAGGACGAAGGCACGGCGGCCGTCGAGATCACGTCGATCATGAAGCGCAATTCGTGCGGCAAGTCGCTCGACATCGCGCGGCTCGCGCGCGACATGCTCGGCGGCAACGGCATCTCCGACGAGTTCTGCGTCGCGCGCCACCTCGTGAACCTCGAAGTGGTCAACACGTACGAAGGCACGCACGACATCCACGCGCTGATTCTCGGCCGCGCGCAAACCGGCATCCAGGCGTTCTTCTGATCGCGCCCGCCTGACCCGCGCAGCGTCGCGCGCTGACGGCTCGCGACGAAAACGACACGGCCCGCCCGGCATCGATTTGCCGGGCGGGCCGTTTTCGATGCACGCCACTGCTTGCCGTCGCGAACACGCGCCGCATGAAGCGGCGCGCCGTGCTTACTTGTTCGGCTGCGGCGTCAGGCGCAGGTACGGACGCACCGCGTTGAAGCCCTTCGGGAAGCGCTGCTTCAGTTCTTCCGGATCCTGCAGCGACGGCACGATCACCACGTCGTCGCCGTCCTTCCAGTTGCCCGGCGTCGCGACCTTGTAGTTGTCGGTCAATTGCAGCGAGTCGATCACGCGCAGCACTTCGTCGAAGTTGCGCCCGGTGCTGGCCGGGTACGTGATGATGAGCCGCACCTTCTTGTTCGGGTCGATCACGAACAGCGAGCGCACGGTGAGCGTCTCGTTCGCGTTCGGGTGGATCATGTCGTACAGTTGCGACACCTTGCGATCCGCATCGGCGATGATCGGGAAGCCGACGACCGTCGCCTGCGTGTCGTTGATGTCGTTGATCCAGCCCTCGTGCGACTCGACGCTGTCGACCGACAGCGCGATCACCTTCACGTTGCGCTTCTCGAATTCGCCCTTCAGCTTCGCGGTCAGCCCGAGTTCGGTCGTGCACACCGGCGTGTAGTCGGCCGGATGGGAAAACAGCACGCCCCAGCCGTCGCCGAGCCATTCGTGAAACTTGATGTGGCCGAGGCTCGAATCCTGTTCGAAATCCGGCGCGATGTCGCCAAGACGCAGACTCATGTCGTTCCCTCCTTGTACGGTGCGTGATGAAGCCCCGCGCGAGCCGCGCAGGACAGTCGCGTAGCTTACGGGAAGCAGATGAACATGCGAACGATTATTCCGTTCGATATTCATACATTTTTGTCATTTTTGCGCCGTGCCCGACCGCGCGAGGAAACTTTTCCGGCCGTTTGCTGCTCTCTAATTACATTACAAGCCGTTTACCATGCAGTCCTGCATGGCCGTCAAGCGTGATCCCGGCTCGCCAGCAGGCAGGCGTTTCGCTACGATGTGAACCTGCAGCAGACAGCATGAAGGGAGTTGCAATGTCGGAAATCAACAAGGAGAAACTGATGTCGGATATCAAAACCGTTCTCGCGGACGCCGAAGACCTGCTCAAGCAAGCCGCGAGCAGCACGGGCGACCGTGCGGTCGAGCTGCGCGAGAAAGCATTGTCGCGCCTGAAGCAGGCCAAGGAAAAGGCAACCGACGTCCAGGTCGTGGTGGTCGAGAAAGGCAAGAAGGCCGCACGTGCGACCGACGACTACGTGCACGAGCATCCGTGGACGTCGATCGGCATCGCCGCCGGTGTCGGCGTGCTGATCGGTCTGCTGGTCAACCGCAAGTAACGCGCGAGCGCCGTTCCGCCTGGCGGGCCGCCCCGGATGCGGTTCGCCGGCACCGAAGCTGACTGGTGGCCGCCCGCCGGTCGGCTTTGCCTTAGCCGTTTTCTGCACGCGCAAGCACATACTCATGACGACAGACACCACCTCGCAGTCATCCGGCCACGGGCCGCTGCGCCGGCTTGCCGGCTCCGCGCTCGGACTGCTGCAAACGCGCCTCGAACTGGTGGGCATCGAGCTCGCCGAGGAGAAGGAGCGCCTGATGGGCGTGCTGTTCCTCGGGCTCGCCGCAATGATGCTCGCGACGATGGCGCTGATCAGCCTGACCGTGCTCGTCGCGATCGCATTCTGGGATACCTATCGCTGGCAGTCGCTCGCGGCCATCACGCTGCTGTACGCGAGCACCGGCGCCGTGTGCGCACTGAAGGCGCGCGCCGGGCTGCGCGACGCGCCGATCGTGTTCGAAGCCTCGCTGGCCGAACTCGAGAAAGACCGCGAACTGTTCCGCAGCAAGTCGTGAACACCGTCGCCGTGAACGCACACGCGTTCGTCCCATTCATTCATCTCGCCGACGCGCCATGAGCCAGAACGCCACGGGCAACCGTTACCGCCCTTCGTCAACGTATTCGCGTTTGAGCGCCGCGCAGAACCGGGCAATCCGCAAGGAACTGCTGATCCTGCGCTCCGAAGTCGAGCGGCTGGAGTTCGCCCAGGCCAGCGCGGAAATGCGGCAGGCCGTCACCCGCTTCCGCTGGCTCAAGGTGCTCGTCCCCGGGCTCACCGGCGGGGCGTTCAGCCAATCCGCGAAGAACCTCAACGCGACCGTCGGCAATCTCGTCAACCAGTATCCGATGCTGAGTTCGCTCGCATCGATCGTGCTTGCGAAACCCGTGCGGTCGCTGCTGCGCGCTGGCGCCGGACCGGCACTGAAGTGGGGATCGCTCGGCTTCGCCGTGTGGGAAATCTACCGGTTCATGAAGCAATCCCGCGACGAGCGCGAACAAGCGGCGGCAAGCGACGACTGACACGCGGCTCGACAAGTCGCTTGGCGGCTGGCGGCGAGCAGCGAGCACGTGGAAGTTATGTCATCGCACGCCCCAACACGCCGGATCGTACTCGCTCACACCACCCGGCCTGACATTCCCTTTCGTGCCGTCCGAGCGCAACGTGAACGTGCCGCACGCGTCGTCATGCATCGGCCCTGCGTCGAGCGGGCTCGCTTCCAGCTCATAGGCGACGGGCGCCCCGTCGTCCGGACGCCGAATCGTCAACCGATAGATCGCGCGTCCATCGGCCGGTGCGTTTGCAAGCGCATCCGGCAATACGGGCGGCGGTATGCCGTCGAGCGACTCGAAATACTGCGCGGCACAGTAAAGCGCAGCCACTGCCGATGCGCGATGCGTCTGCGCGACATGCTGACGGTATGACGGCACCGCAAAGCCCGCCAGCACCGCGATGATCGCCAGCGCGATCATCAGTTCGAGCAGCGTGAATCCGGCCGAGCGTCGCACACCGGGCCTCTCGCTCATCGATGCGCCGCCGCGACGCGGCGCCAGCGCTGCGTAACGATCCGCCCGTCGCGAATCGCGACCTGCATTTGCAGCCACACCGCGCTCGATGCATGCGCGCCGACACCGCGCGCGGTGACGAGGTATCCACGCTCGCCGTCGGCAAGCCCCTCGATGCGCCATGCCTCGATCAGGCAGCGCGGCGGCCGCGCAGCCATCGGCCAGACGGCAAACGGCGAGATCGCTTCTGGTATCGTCAGCGTGGACAGACGCCGCCACGCGTCCGGTTCCGCGCGCGAATCGCCAGCACGCAGAAACGGCGCGGTGCCCTGTCGCAAACGCGTGACGCATGCATCGAGCGCCGCGTCGGCCGCATGAAATGCGATCAGCCGCTCCGACAGCGCACGCGTGCGCCGCGCCTCCGTCAACGCGGCTTCGAACCACGTGCCCGTCAGTGCGGCGATGGCCGCGCCGACCGCGACGACGGCCGGCAATGCCATGCCCGCATCACGCCGCTGCCGCGTACCGGGCGCTCGCCACTTCATCCAGCGCTCGCGTCGATTCATCACGACGCTCCGAATGCTTGCCGCCTTTCAGGCCAACCGCCAGGCCGACCGTCGCCGAGACCGGTTGCCGCGTTCCTCAGCGCGACGACGCGATGCAAGGTCAGGCGCGCGCGGCCATCCTGCGCGACTGCATGGTTGCCGTCGCAATCGACGTGGCGAACGCGCTCGCGCATCGGTTCGCCCCGTGCCCGCACGCAGACGTGCACGGCCGTCACGTCGTGCCAGTCGTCCGCACGCATCGCATCGGCGCCGACGAATCGCGTGGCGCCGCGGCGCAGATAGCGAAAGCGCAGCTGGTCGATGCCCGCGACGACCGGTTGCGCGGTGCCGATGCGGCCACTCCCTTCGCAATACAGTTCGGGCTCGCCCGTCGACGGGCTGACGTGCGCGTCGAAGCGGTTCGACACCAGCGGGCGCTCGCCCGGTGCGCCCACCCCTTGGCCGAGGCAATCCGACACCTGACCGTTCGCGGTCGGCCAGGTCGATACCGCATCGCCGACATATCGGATCAGCAATGCGTCGGACGATACACGCGCGGGTTCGCAGTGCACACGTGCGTCGTCGCCGCGCACGCGCGCCGACGCGCAACCGAACACCGGCGGCAATGACGGCGACGTCAGCACGTCGAGCGGACGGAATCCCGCCATCTGGATCTGCTGACCGATCAACACCAGCGCGGTACCGGCGGCATCGCGCATGCGGAACCCGTCGTCGGCGTGGCGCTGCGCGATGCGCTGGGCGTGATACAGCGCGCCGACCGCCGCGAGCACGAGCAGGCCGACGGACATCGCGACCAGCACTTCGAGCAGCGTGTGCGCGCGCGCATGACGTTCACCGGTCATCGGCCGTCACCTCGCCGAACGGGATCTGCACGCAGGATGGCGGATGCGTCGATACTTCCGGGGCACCGCATCGCGCGGAGGCCGTCGCGTCGCCGGCGCGCCATCCGACCGTCATCCGCCACACACCACCTGCCCCGCCGCCTGCCCCGCCGTCGATCGTCATCGTGCCGTCCGGCAATGACGCGGCAACCAGTGCCGCCAGGCCCGCATCCGCGTGCGGCGCCACGCGCATGCGCTCGATGCGCGCATCGGCCAGCCACAGCGCGCGTTCTCGCCAGATCGTCGCGCGTTGTGCGCGCGCCATCGCGAGCTGGCTGCCGGCCACGGTCAACATCATCAGAGCGAGCAGCGCGACGGCAATCGTTGCCTCGATCAGCGACGTGCCCCGCATCATGCGCCGCGCGTTCACGATTCGGCGTCGCAACGGCCGGCGTTCACGCGCGCGCGGCCGCCCGCCGCGATCCGCACGCACCGCGATGCGCGCGCGTCGTCCACCGCGCGCCCATCGCGCCGGGAACGCAATTCGAAGCGCCGGATCCCGCCGATCACCTGCCCGGCCGGCGGCGCAAACGCCAGATCGTGCGCGACGCCCGCGACAGCCACTTCCGCGTCGCGCGGGTATCGCCTCAACACACGCGCCTGCTCGTCGAAGTGTCCGCTCACGATCCAGCCGCACGACCATTCGGCCGCGTCACATCGCTCGCCCGCACGCAGGCATGCGTCGTCGTTTCCGGCCCGGCACAGCGTGACGCGCACGCCGAGACGCACGGCCTCGTTCCGCGCGAACGACAACGCGCCGAGCAATGCGCGCGAACGGGCGTCGATGCGCTCGCGCATCCGCCATTGATCGAACGACGGCGCCGCATACAGACCGAGCCCGGCGATCAGCGCGACCACGACCATCAACTCGACGAGCGTGTACCCGCACGCGCGCCGGCCTGCCTTCCGTTCTGTCTGATTGCGCCGCATCGTGAACCTCCGCCAACGTGATGCGACGACTGTAGCGACATGCACGCACGCGCACCATCCGCCGAACGGCCAGCTGGCGCGACACGATCGCGCCGACCACAATCGACGCGAGATGAACAACCGGAGGGATCGGAATGAATCAGCGCAGCGCGTCAGCGCTTACGCGGGGGCTTGGCGGGGGAAGCGCGACGGAACTCTTCGATCACGTCGGCAAATTCGGAAACGTCCTCGAACCGGCGATAGACCGACGCGAAACGGACATAGGCAATCGTATCGAGACCGCGCAACTCGTTCATCACGAGTTCGCCGAGCTTCTCGCTACGGACTTCGCGCTCGCCTGTCGCGAGCAGCTGATATTCGATGCGGGCGACCGCCGCATCGATCGCGTCAGCCGCAACCGGCCGCTTGCGCAGCGCGAGTTGCATGCTGGCGACGATCTTGCGACGGTCGAACTCGGTGCGGCTGCCGTCCTTCTTCACGACGGCCGGCAACGCCAGCTCGACCCGCTCGTACGTCGTGAAACGCTTGTCGCAGGCCGAGCAGCGACGACGCCGGCGAATCGCGGCGCCGTCTTCGGACACGCGCGAATCCACCACCTGCGTGTCGTCGCTCCGGCAGAACGGGCAGCGCATGAGCGATCAGCGATAGACCGGGAAACGCTTGGTCAGCTCGGACACTTGCGCGCGCACGCGCTCGATCGTCGCCGCATCTTCCGGCGCCTCGAGCACATCGGCGATCAGGTTGCCGACCAGCTCGGCTTCGGCCGTGCCGAAACCGCGCGTCGTCATCGCCGGCGAGCCGAGACGCACGCCGCTCGTCACGAACGGCTTTTCCGGATCGTTCGGGATCGCGTTCTTGTTGACCGTGATGTGTGCGGCGCCGAGCGCGGCTTCCGCTGCCTTGCCGGTGATGTTCTTCGCACGCAGGTCGACCAGCATCACGTGGCTTTCGGTGCGGCCCGACACGATGCGCAGGCCACGCTTGACCAGCGTTTCCGCCAGCACGCGCGCGTTGTCGACCACCTTCTGCTGGTATGCCTTGAATTCCGGCGACAGCGCTTCCTTGAACGCGACGGCCTTCGCGGCGATCACGTGCATCAGCGGACCGCCCTGGATGCCCGGGAAGATCGCCGAGTTGATCTGCTTCTCGTACTCGGCCTTCATCAGGATCACGCCGCCGCGCGGGCCGCGCAGGCTCTTGTGCGTGGTGGTCGTGACGAAATCGGCGTGCGGCACCGGGTTCGGGTAGACGCCCGCGGCGATCAGGCCCGCGTAGTGCGCCATGTCGACCATCAGGTACGCACCGACCGACTTCGCGATCTTCGCGAGACGCTCGAAATCGATCTTCAGCGCGAACGCCGATGCGCCTGCGACGATCAGCTTCGGCTTGTGTTCCTGCGCGAGTTGCTCGGCGGCTTCGTAGTCGATGTCTTCGTTCGCGTCGAGGCCGTAGCTGACGACGTTGAACCACTTGCCCGACATGTTCACGGGCGAGCCGTGCGTCAGGTGGCCGCCGTGCGCGAGGCTCATGCCCATGATCGTGTCGCCCGGCTTCAGCATCGCGAAGAACACGCCCTGGTTCGCTTGCGAACCCGAGTTCGGCTGGACGTTCGCGGCTTCGGCGCCGAACAGTTCCTTCACGCGGTCGATCGCGAGCTGCTCGACGATGTCGACGTATTCGCAGCCGCCGTAGTAGCGCTTGCCCGGATACCCTTCGGCGTACTTGTTCGTGAGCTGCGAACCCTGCGCGGCCATGACAGCCGGGCTCGTGTAGTTTTCCGAGGCGATCAGCTCGATGTGATCTTCCTGGCGGCGGTTTTCCTGCTCGATCGCTGCAAAGACTTCGGGATCGACGTTCGCGATGGTGCTTTGGGCTCTGTCAAACATACGGTTTCCGTTAAGTGTGTACAGGTTGACCGGGGTGGCCGAGTACACTGCGCTGCTGGCGGCACCAGCTCGACGTGGCGGAAGAATCCGTATGACGCGAGACAGGGACAGCCACCGGCGATGTACGCGACGGCACACAACGGCTGCCCAGGCGAACGGCAAAAACGGCGCCCTGCGCTTCACGGTGGGATGCTCCACCTTGAACCCGAGGGTTCTATCGCCAGTCACGCAGGGGTGATGAGCGCGTTAGTTTATTGGATGCGTCATGAATAGGCAACCGCGCGGCCGCCGGCCAAACAATCAGGGACAGGCTCCTTGCGCCCGTGGCGGATACGTTTCGCCGCCTTGCCGCGGTGCGGCAATCTCAGTACGCTTGCAGGTTCCCCATCCGCTATTTTTCCGACCAGGAGCAGCAATGATCGTGTTCGTCACAGGCGCGTCCGCCGGCTTCGGCGCCGCCATCGCCCGTGCCTTCGTCAAGGGCGGCCACCGCGTCGTCGCGACCGCACGCCGCAAGGATCGTCTCGATGCGCTCGCAGCCGAACTCGGCGACGCGCTGCTGCCGCTCGAGCTCGACGTGCGCGACCGCGCCGCGGTGGCCGCGGTGCCGGCGGCGCTTCCCGCCGAGTTCGCGGCGCTCGACGTGCTCGTCAACAACGCGGGCCTCGCGCTCGGCGTCGAGCCGGCCCACAAGGCCAGCCTCGACGAATGGCAGACGATGATCGACACGAACTGCTCGGGTCTCGTGACGGTCACGCACACTTTGCTGCCCGGCATGATCGAACGCGGCCGCGGCCACATCTTCAATCTCGGCTCGGTCGCGGGTTCCTATCCGTATGCGGGCGGCAATGTCTACGGCGCGACGAAGGCTTTTGTCCGACAATTCAGCCTGAACCTGCGCGCCGACCTGCTCGGCACGCCACTGCGCGTCACCGACATCGAGCCGGGTCTCTGCGGCGGCACCGAATTCTCGAATGTCCGCTACCGCGGCGACGACGCCAAGGCGGCCAGCGTCTACACGAACGTCCAGCCACTGCTGCCCGAGGACATCGCCGACACGATCTACTGGATCGCGACTCGCCCCGCGCACGTCAACATCAACACGATCGAGATGATGCCGATCGCGCAGGCGCCCGGCGGCCCCACGGTTTACCGCGGCTGAACCCGCGCGGGCCGGCCGCGGGACGACCGCCGGCTGGCCCGCCACTACTACATTCCGTTACGAATCGGTAACAAATCCCGTTACCCGCTTCCGGTAAAATGCGCGCCATGACTCAGCCTACCCGCCCTCCGGAAGCGCCTTCCGGCTTTACCTGGCCGGTGCGCGTGTATTACGAGGATACCGACGCAGGCGGCATCGTCTTCTATGCCAACTACCTGAAGTTCTTCGAGCGCGCCCGCACCGAATGGCTGCGCGCCTGCGGCATCGACCAGAGGCAGCTCGCCGACGAAACGGGAGCGCTCTTCATCGTCCGCAGCACCGCGCTCGACTATCGCGCGCCGGCGCGGCTCGACGATGCGCTGGCGATCACGAGCCGGCCCGGGCGAATCGGCCGCGCGTCGGTGGAATTCACACAGGAGGCATGGCGCGGCGATACGCTGCTCGTCGCCGGGCACATCCGCATCGGCTGCGTCGACCGCACCGGCATCCGGCCCGCGGCGATCCCGCCGGCCGTGCTCGACGCGCTGCAACGCGGGCCCGTCAACGACGCCGGGCAGACGATGTTGTCAACGAGGCTCGCGTGAGCCCCGTTTAGACGATGCCTATGAACTCGCCTTCCTGAATCGATACTAAGCAAGGTTCGGCGTCAGGTACGGCATCCCGGCCTGTCAGCCGGCGCGCCACGCTGCACCCCGCCGGGCGCCCCTGGCCGGGCGCCCCCGAAGGGACGTTACTCAAACCTATATGAATACTTCTCAAGACCTGTCGATCATTTCCCTCGTCCTCAATGCGAGCGTCCTGGCCCAGGCGGTGATGGGGCTGCTGCTGTTGCTGTCGCTGATGTCGTGGACCTTCATCTTCCGGAAGTGGTTCGCGATCCGCCGCGCACGCGCGCAGACCGAGCGCTTCGAACGGGATTTCTGGTCGGGTGGCGACCTGCAGGCCTTGTATCAGAGCGCGGCGAACAACCGCCACACGATCGGCGCGCTCGAACGGATCTTCGAATCGGGGATGCGCGAGTTCCTGAAGGCGAAGGAAAAGCGCATCAGCGACCCGGGCCTCGTGCTCGACGGCGCGCGGCGCGCGATGCGCGCATCGTTCCAGCGTGAGATGGACGTGCTCGAGGCGAACCTCGCGTTCCTCGCGTCGGTCGGCTCGGTCAGCCCGTATATCGGCCTGTTCGGCACGGTCTGGGGGATCATGAACTCGTTCCGCGGTCTCGCGAACGTCCAGCAGGCAACGCTCGCGAACGTCGCGCCGGGCATCGCCGAAGCGCTCGTCGCGACCGCGATCGGCCTGTTCGCCGCGATTCCCGCGGTGGTCGCGTACAACCGCTACGCGCACGACATCGACCGCCTCGCGATCCGCTTCGAGACCTTCATCGAAGAGTTCTCGAACATCCTGCAGCGTCAGGCCCAGTAAGGAGCGCGCCATGGCCGGAACTCCCATCCGATCCAGCATGCGCGGCGGCCGCTCGCGCCGCGCGATGGCCGACATCAACGTCGTGCCGTACATCGACGTGATGCTCGTGCTGCTCGTGATCTTCATGGTCACCGCACCGCTCGTCGCGCCGTCGATCATCAACCTGCCGACGGTCGGCAACGCCGCGCCGCAGGAACAGACGCCGCCCGTCGTCGTCAACATCAAGGCCGACCGGACGATGAGCGTCAAGTACAAGGGCGCGTCGGGTGCGACCCAGGAAGACACGATGACGAAGGCCGAGCTCGACAGCTTCATCGTCGCCCGTCAGGCCGATCATCCTGACCAGCCGGTCGTGATCGCAGCCGACAAGACCGTGCAGTACGATGCCGTCATGACCGTGATGTCGGATCTCAAGGCGCGTGGCGTCAAGCGCGTCGGCCTCCTCGTCAAATCGCAATGAAACGGCAACTCCCGCGCAGCGCCGCCTACCCGCCTCAGCCTCCACGCGAACGTGGCACGTGGCGCGCGTTCGCGCTCGCCGCGCTGATGCACGTGCTGCTCGCGCTGTTCCTGTACCACGGCGTCCAATGGCAGAACAGCACGCCGGCGGGCTCCGAGGCCGAGCTGTGGTCGACGGTGCCGGACATGGCCACGCCGCAGCCGGTCCCGGCGCCGGCGCCGCCCGCGAAGGTCGCGCCGCCCCCTCCTCCGGTGAAGAACGAGGAAGCGGACATCGCGCTGCAGCAGAAGAAGCGCCAGCAGGAAGCCGCCGCACGCGAAGCGCTGCTCGAACAGCAGCGCCGCGCGCAGCAGCTGAAGGCCCAACAGGAAGAGCAGGCGAAACGCGCGCAGCTCGCGGCCCAGCAGGCGGCCGCGCTCGCCGCGCAGAAGGCAGCCGAGCTCGAAAAGCAGAAGCAGGTTGAACGGCTCAAGCAGCATAAGCAGCAGCTCGCGGAGCAGCAGAAACTCGAACAGCAAAAGCTTGAACAGCAGAAGCTCGAGCAACAGAAGCAGGCGAAGCTCGAGGCTCAGCAGCAAGCCGCGAAGGCGAAAGCCGAGGCCACAGCCAAGGCAAAGGCCGAAGCAAAGGCCGCAGCGAAGGCCGAGGCGGCAGCCCGCGCGAAGGCGGACGCGGCGGCGAACGCGAAGCTCGACCAGGAGCGGCGTACGCGCCTCGCGCAGATGCAGGGTCTCGCCGGCGGTGGCGAAGGCGGCGGCGAAGGCCTCGCGAAGAGCGGCACGGGCACGGGCTCGGGCGGCACGGCGGCCACGCCGGGTTACCCGGACAAGGTGCGGCGCCGCGTGAAGCCGAACATCGTCTGGGGCGGCGAGCGCGCGGGGCTGACGACGGTCGTCGCGATCCGCTGCACGCCGTCGGGCGACGTATTGAGCGTATCGATCCGCCGTTCGAGCGGAAATTCGGGGTGGGATCAAGCCGTGGTCAGTGCGATCCAGGCATCGGTCCCGTTACCTCCCGATTCTAACGGTCGTACCCCGCCAAGCATTACGATTACCTTCCAGGCGGCGGAGTGAGCGGAAATGCGCATACACTCCGGGCGTCGCTGCAAGACGGAACGAATCGCGGGAACGAATCGGGTATTTTTACTGTCTCTGCGGTTGCGCAGCGATACTAGTCATACGGGAAGCAAGAAGCATGAGTTTGATGACGAAGCTAGGTTTCAGGGCACTCGTTGCGTCGTGTCTGATCGCGGCGGGCAGCGCCGCTAACGCGCAGGTCAATGTGCTGATCACCGGCGTCGGTTCGACCCAGTTCCCCATTGCCACCGCGAATTTCGCGAACGAGGCAGGTCTGCCCCAGCAGGTCACGTCGATCGTCCGCTCCGACCTTGCCCGCAGCGGCAAATTCACGAACATCGACGCGGGCAGCACGCCCGTGCCCGAGACCGCGTCGGTCGATCTCGGTGCATGGAAGGCCAAGGGCGCGAACGCGTTCGTCGCGGGCAGCGTGAACCGCGACGCAAGCGGCCAGTACAAGGTCAACTTCATCCTGTACGACACCGTGAAGCAGCAAAGCCTCGGCGGCCTGTCGCTGACGGCGACCGACACGACGCTGCGCACGGCCGGCCACAAGATCGCCGACTACATCTACCAGAAGCTGCTCGGCGTGCGCGGCGTGTTCGCGACGCGGCTGTCGTACGTGATCAAGTCGGGCAACCGCTACCAGCTACAGATTTCCGATTCGGACGGCCAGAACTCGCGCATCGCGCTGTCGAGCACCGAGCCGATCATTTCGCCGGCGTGGTCGCCGACCGGCACGAAGGTCGCGTACGTATCGTTCGAGCGCAAGAAGCCGATCGTCTACATCCATGACCTGCCGACCGGCCGCCGCTACATCGTGTCCGACCAGAAGGGTAACAACAGCGCGCCAGCATGGTCGCCGGACGGCCAGACGCTGTCGGTCGCACTGTCGCTGACGGGCAACACGCAGATCTACTCGGTGAACTCGACCGGCGGCGGCCTGCGTCGCCTGACGCAGAGCAGCTCGATCGATACCGAGCCGTACTACTCGCCGGACGGCCGCTGGATCTACTTCACGAGCGACCGCGGCGGCGCGCCGCAGGTCTACCGGATGCCGGCCCAGGGCGAAAGCGGCGGCTCGGCGCAGCGCGTGACCTTCACCGGCAGCTACAACACGAGTCCGCGCGTGAGCCCGGACGGCAAGATGCTCGCTTACATCTCCCGCACGGGCGGGGGCTTCAAGCTGTATGTTCAGGATCTGCAGACGGGCGCGGCGAACGCGATCACGAATACCAGTCATGACGAGTCGCCGAGCTTTGCGGCGAATGGCCAGTACATCCTGTATGCGACGCAGTCGGGTGGTCGCAACGTGCTGGCTGCCGTTCCTTCCGACGGCAGCGCGCCGCCGCAGATCCTGTCCGTCCAGGGCGGCTCCGTACGCGAGCCGTCGTGGGGACCCTTCATGCAATGACCAATAGGAGAGTAACCATGATGTCGAAAAAAGTTCGTCTGGCCCTGGCCGTGATGATGGTCGGCGCGCTGGCAGCATGCAAGTCGGGCGTGAAGCTCGATGAAAAGGCCAACGCCGGTGCGATGAGCACGCAGCCGAACCCGGAAAACGTCGCGCAAGTGAACGTCGATCCGCTGAACGATCCGAACGGCCCGCTCGCCAAGCGCAGCATCTACTTCGATTTCGACAGCTATTCGGTGAAGGATGAGTACCAGCCGCTGCTGCAGCAACACTCGCAGTACCTGAAGAGCCATCCGCAGCGCCACGTGCTGATCCAGGGCAACACCGACGACCGCGGCACGAGCGAGTACAACCTCGCGCTGGGCCAGAAGCGTGCGGAAGCCGTGCGCCGTGCGATGGCACTGCTCGGCGTGGCCGACTCGCAAATGGAAGCCGTGAGCCTCGGCAAGGAAAAGCCGCAGGCAGCGGGTCACGACGAGGCTTCGTGGGCGCAGAACCGCCGCTCGGATCTCGTCTATCAACAGTAACGGAAGGTTCGCTGTATGACGCACCGTGAAACCTGGCTGCGCGTAGCCGCAGCCGTCTGCGTCGTCGGCGCGGCGTGGTCGGCCGCGCCGGCGCACGCCGGCATGTTCGACGACAACGAAGCGCGTCGCGCCGTGCTCGACCTGCGCAGCAAGAACGACAGCCTGACGAATCAGCTGCAGGCTGCGCAGCGCACGATCCTCGATCAATCCGGCCGCCTCGACCAGCTGAACCAGCAGGTCGCGACGCTGCGCGGCGAGAACGAGGACCTGACGAACCGGCTCACGACGCTCGAACGCCAGCAGAAGGAGTACTACACCGATCTCGACACGCGGCTCAAGAAGTTCGAGCCGCAGCAGAAGACGGTGGACGGTGTCGAAGGCACCGTGCAGCCGGGCGAAACGGATGCGTTCAATACAGCGCAGCAGCAGTTCCGCGACGGCAACTTCAAGGCTGCCGCTGCGTCGTTCCGCAGCTTCATCGCGAAGTATCCCGAGAGCCCCTATCAGCCGACCGCGCAATACTGGCTCGGCAACGCACAGTACGCACTGCGCGACTACCGGGGTTCGACGGCGACCTGGCAGGGCATCGTGAGCAAGTTTCCGCAGCATCCGCGGGCGGCCGATGCCCTCCTCGCGATCGGCACGAACCAGCTCGAGCAAGGCCAGAAGGCGGTCGCGAAGAAGACCTTCGAACAGGTCGTTTCGCAGTACGGCGGGTCGAGCGCGGCGCAGACGGCACAAGGCAAGCTGCAGACGATCAAATAATTGTGACGCAGGTTGTTGACAGACCTGCGGTTCACCTTTATAGTCTTGCTTCTTCGGGTCGTTAGCTCAGTTGGTAGAGCAGCGGACTTTTAATCCGTTGGTCGCAGGTTCGAGTCCCGCACGGCCTACCAGATGTAAGAAAGAAGGGCTTCCAGGAAACTGGAAGCCCTTCTTTCGTTGCTTCGCGCTTTTGCTCTTCACACTCGCCAGCAATCGCGCGATCCGCTGGAAACGCATACCGCCCTCACCGCTTGATGCCTCGCAACGCAAATGCGCCCGCCATGCACGCGAGCATCACAACGCCAGCGATCAGAAACGTATCGCTGTAAGCCATCAGCAGCGCTTCGCGCACCACGCGCTGATTGATCAGCGCAAGTGCAGTTTCGCGTGCACCGTCGAAGCGACCGACGGGCAGCACGTCGGCACGCGGAAGATGCGCGCGTGCGATCACGCGCGCGAGCAGCGTCATGCGCTCCTGGAACGCTTGCGCATAGGGCGTCACCGCTTCACCGATGCGCGCCATGTGCAGCTTCTGACGTTCGACGACAATCTGGCTCACGACCGCGATGCCGATCGCCCCGCCTACATTGCGAACCATGTTGAACACGCCCGACGCAGAACCGAGCTGCGTCTTGTCGACTCCGTTCACGGCCATCACCGACAGCGCGATGACGACAAACGACTGCCCCACGCCGCGCACGATGAGCGACGGCACAATCACGTTCGCGGCCGAATCGGCGTCGAGGTGAATGTTCATCAGGCAACCGGCCGCGACCAGCAGGAAGCCCACCGCAATCACGACGCGCGGACTCGTACGCCGCATCAGCGGTGGCGTCAGGAACGACATCGCGAACTGGACGAGGCCATAGGGAATCATCGTCATGCCGATGTCGCGCGCGTTGTATCCCTGTGCTTCGGCCAGATAGTTCGGCACCAGGAACACGACGCCGAACGCGACCGCGCCAAACAGGAACTGCATGAGGCTCGCAATCCCGAAGTTGTATCCTGCAAGCAGGCGCAGATTGATGAATGGCTGTGCACGACGCACCTCGATGGCGACGAACGCGACGAGCCCCACCGCCGCGATGCAAGTCAGAAGCACGATACCGCCGGACGCGAACCAGTCCTTACGCTCGCCTTCCTCGAGGACAATCTGCAGCGCACTGAGGCCCACCGCCATCGTCAGGATGCCTGGCCAGTCTGCGTTGCGCAGTTTGCCGATATCGACGGCGACCGGCCTGATTGCCCACGCAATCGCAGCAATGAGCGCAATCGCGGGCGGAATCTGCAGGTAGAAGATCCAGCGCCACGAATACGTATCCGTGAGCCAGCCCCCGAGCGACGGCCCGGCCGCCTGGGCAACGTTGTTCGCGACGGCGAACAGTGCCATGCCGAGCGGATGGCGTGACTTCGGCAGTTCGGTGGCAATGAGCTGAAACGACAGCGGAATCAGCACGCCACCGAACGCGCCCTGCAACGTGCGGGCGACGATCATCGTGCCGATCGTCGGCGCGAGCGAGCACGCCAGTGAGAACGCCAGAAAGCCCGATGTGCCGACAAGCAGCACGCGCCGCGCGGAGAAAACCTGTACGAGCCAGCCCGTGAGCGGAATGACGACAATCTCGGCAACGAGATACGCCGTCGTGATCCACGAGCCTTCCTCGAAGCTCGCACCGAGCGAGCCACGTATGTCCGGCAATGACGCGTTTGTCACGTGCACGTTCATGCCCGCCATGAAGCAGCCAAACACGCCTCCGAGCACGGCGACCCACGAACGCAGCGAGACGCGGTCCTCGTCCATCTTCTCGTCGATCTGCTCTGCAACCGCGCTCATCGTGGCACCTCGCGTGTATCGACGCGCGCAATCACCGACATGCCAGGCCGCAGCACCACATCGCGCGGCAACGCATCGAGCACGATCTTGACGGGCACACGTTGCACGATCTTTGTAAAGTTGCCGGTTGCGTTGTCCGGCGGCAGCAGCGCGAACTCCGCGCCCGAGCCCGGCGCGATGCCACTCACGCGGCCGCGCAGCGCATGCCCCGAAAAGGTGTCGACGTCGAGTTCGACCGGCTCTCCCGCGCGCATCGACGCGAGTTGCGTTTCCTTGAAATTCGCGATCACGTAGGCCTCATGCATCGGCACCACTGCAAGCAGCGGAGCGCCCGCCTCCACGTATTGCCCCGCGCGCACGCTGCGCTGGCCGACCGTCCCGTCGCGCGTCGCGACGATACGCGTGTGCTCGACGTCCAGCGCGGCAAGCTGAAGTTTCGCCTGTGCCGCGTCGACGCGCGCGTGCGCCGCGTCGATCGCGGCACTATTCTGCGCGCGGTGCCTGCGCAGCACGTCACTCTGTTCGCGCTGCGCCTGCGCCGCAGCCAGCGCATGTGCGAGCGTTGCGCGGGCTTTCAGCGCGTCCGCGTGCGCTGCCTCCCAGCGCTGGCCGCTCGCCGCTTGATCCGCAAGGAGTGCACGGTAACGGTTCGCGTCTGCGTCGCGTCGCACGGCTTCGGCGCGCGCAGCGTCCACGTCGGCCTGTGCCTGCGCAATCGTACTGGCCTGTTGCGTGAGCTGTGCATCGAGCGTCTGCGATGCCGCCTGCGCCTCCTGCAACGCCGCTTGCGCCTCGAGCACCGCTGCCTGCGCAGCACCCGCTCTTGCACGGTAGTCACGGTCATCGAGCGTAACGAGCACATCGCCGCGGCGCACCGCCTGATTGTCGCCGACCGCCACGTCCGTCACGTAACCTGAAACGCGCGGGCTCACGGTGACGATGTCGGCACGCACATATGCGTCATCGGTCGATTCGATGAAGCGTGCGACGCGCCACCAGTGCGCCCCCCACGCGATCAGCACGATCGCCGCCAGTGACGCGCCTGCGATGATCCACGGCCGCTTCGCGCGGCTCGCGCGTGCGGCTTGAACTTCGGTGTCAACAGTCGTACTCATGCGAGCAGTATTCGTTTGAATGGTGAAAAAAAGTTCGCGCTCACGGCTGCCAGCCGCCGCCGAGCGCCTTGAACACGGTGATCTGGTCCAGCGCAACCTGTTGTGCGGACCGGGCGAGCGCGGCATCGACGGCGACGAGGCTGCGCTCCGCATCGAGGACGCCTAATGAATCGATCGTACCCGCCCGGAACGCTCGCTCGGCGAGCCTGAACGCACGCGCATGCTCGGCGCGCGCCGTCTCGAGTGCGTCGCGCTCACGCCACGCTGCGTCGTATCGCGCGAGTGCCTGCTCGGTCTCCTGCAGCGCACGCAACACCTGCGCGTCGAACTCGGCGCGCGCGCCCTTGTCGTCCGCACGCGCTGCACCCAACTGAGCGCGGCCTGCGGCGAGATTCGGAAAGTTCCAGCTGATAAGCGGCCCCAAGCCCCACGCGACTGCGTACCGGTCACCGAGCGTCGCCGGGTTCCCCGTCGTGGAGAGCCAGTTCACCGCCCCCCCGAGCGTGATGGATGGATAAAGCGCAGCCTCTGCAACACCCACCCGGGCGTGCGCCGCCGCCAGCTTGCGTTCGGCCTCTCGCAGATCGGGCCGCCGCCGCATCAACGCTGCACCGTCGCCGACCGGAAATGGCCGGGCGAGCGCAGGCGGTTTGCGGCACGCCTTCGCGGCGGCCGGAACGTCGGCAGGCGGACGGCCGACGAGCACCGCCAGCTCGTAGAGGGCGGCGCGGTGTTCCCCACTGAGCGCGGGCAGGCTGGCACGGGTGTCGTCGGCAAAGGCGCGAGCACGCGCGAGTTCCATCGACGATACGAGGCCGAGCGTCTGCTGGCGCTCCGTCAGCGCGGCAATGCGCTCGGCGATGCCGAGTGAGCGCTGCACGACGTCGACACGTTCGGCGTAAGCGCAGGCACGCGCATAGGCGCTCGCAGTCTCGGCGGCAACGGTCACGCGCATCGCATCTGCGGCGGCCTGTCGAGCGTCGGCGTCCGCGTGCGCGGCATCCACGAGGTTGCGCACACGCCCCCAGAAATCGATTTCCCACGACAGCGCGAAGCCAGGCGCCCAACCGAAGCGCGCCGCAGCACTTCCGCTGTTGCGTGCGGCGGCAACGATCTGGTCGTTGGGGTGCTTGCCGTAATCGACGCCGAATGACGCTTGCGTTGACGGCAGACGCGCGGCTTCCGCCTGGTTGACGACGGCGCGGGCGCGCTCCACGCGTGCCACGGCGACAGCAAGGTCGCGATTTTGCACAAGCGCCTCGCGAATCAGTGCGTCGAGCGCAGCATCGTCGTAGAGGCGCCACCAGTGGTCCGGTGGCGCTGCGAATGTCACGCCAGGCGCCGACGCCGCTGCGTCAAACGGTGCGGCATGGATCGCATCGGCAACCGGCGGACGATACGGTTCGGCAATGGAACACGCCGCGAGGGTCGCGACAGCAGCCAGCGCAACCGCGTGAGCGCGCAGAGCGAAACAACGCCGAATGGCGAAAGGAAAAGTCGGAGCGGCGAGCATTGGACGTGATGGAACGAATCGGTCGTGCCATGTTATGGTCAAGCGCATCGGTCAATCTCGCGCGCGATGCGCATTCATCGTCGAGAAATGGACAAGTGAACGATTTTTTCGAGGTACTGGACGCTTCCGACAGGGCACACCAGATTGGCGTGCTTGCCACCGACCTGGCCGCCGGAGACGAGTTCGCCGCACACACGCACGCGCAAGCACAACTGATGCTGGCAATCGACGGGGTGATGATCGTGCGAGCCGACGATGGCAACTGGGTTGTGCCGCCCGGCCGCGCGGTCTGGGTGCCTGCCGGCACACGGCATGGAATCGAGACGGCCGGCGATGTGCGGATGCGCTCGCTATTCGTTGCGCACGAGGTTCGTCCGAGCCTGCCGTGCGATTGCCGCGTCATCGACGTAAGCGCGCTATTGCGCGAACTGATCCTGGTCGCCGACGGCCTGCCCGTCGATTACGACCTCAGCCATCGCACGGGGCGCGTACTTGCGCTGATTCTCGACGAAATCGAAATCGCGCCGTCACTCGCGCTTCACGTGCCGATGCCCCGACACCCCGAGTTGGCGGCGCTGTGTGCAAAGTTGATTCGAGATCCTTCAGAACCGGTCACGCTCGAGTCATGGGCGCGCGCGGCACACATGAACGCGCGCACGCTCGCGCGCACCTTCAGGCGCGAGACCGGGATGACGCCCGGCGCGTGGTGGCGGCACGCGCGATTGCTGCTGAGTCTGCCGCGGCTCGCGGCCGGTGTGTCGATCCTCGAGCTCGCGCTCGAGCACGGCTACGACAGCCCGAGTGCATTTACCGCGATGTTCCGAAAGGTGTTGGGGATGCCGCCGAGCGAGTACTTGCGGCAGAGATAGCGGTAGTCTTCGCAACAAGCAGGTATCGCATTGTCCATTTCGCGACGACAAGTCGCCGAAGCGCGCGCGCAAGACGACGCGTCGTCAGATAGCGTATGGGCATGTTCATGCCCCTGCGGGACTTCCCGCAACGCCGATGGATCTGATTCAAGGGATGCAGGTTTTCGTAACGCTCGCCGACGCGGGGTCATTCACCGAGACGGCGAAGCGGCTCAACGTCACGACCGCGCAGGTGAGCCGCATGGTTTCCGCGCTCGAAGGTCACCTGGGCGTCAGGCTGCTGAACCGAACGACGCGCTGCATGGGGCTGACCGAAGCCGGCGCACGCTATCTCGCGCGCGCCCGCGACATCATCGGAGCAGTCGATGTGAGCATACGTGAAGCGCGCGGCGCTCGCTCGCATCCGCACGGCCGCTTGCGCGTGCACTGCAGCACCAGCATCGCGAACCACTTCGTCATTCCGCTCAACGTTCGCTTCCAGGCGCGATATCCGGAAGTCAGCGTCGACCTGACACTCGCACCGCATCTGCCAAATATTGTCCGTGACAGTTTCGATGTCGCGTTGGTCGCAATGCCGGCCCTCCCGCCTTCCGACCAGATCGCAGTCGACATCGGACGAATCGAGAGCGTATTGTGCGCATCGGTCGACTACGTCCAGTGCCACGGCGCACCGGAGTCACCACGTGATCTTGTGCGCCATCGCTGCGTTCAACTCACGGCACCTGCTTATCACGAGCGCACATGGACGCTGACACATGGCGCAGTGACGGAAACCGTCGAGCTCAATCCCGCGCTAACGGCAGATGTCGCCGCATCGCTCGCCATTGCGGTCCGCGAGGGTGCGGGAATCGGCTTGCTACCGAACTTCGTCGCGGCGAACGACCTTCGCTCAGGGGCACTCGTGCGCGTCCTGCCGGACTTTCGCTCGATTGATATCCACCTGTTTCTCATGTACGCGTCGCGTCAGTATCTGGATGCCAAGACGCGTGCATGGGTGGATTTCATGACAGCCGAGCTGCGCGAAGCGTTCGAGCATACGTATTTGCCCGGCCGAACCGAATTCGAATCCGCGTGATCGTACGACGCGCGACTCGGCCATCCATCACCGTGCGCTGACGTCGTGCAGCACGTGGCCGTACCCCGAGTCAGGAGTTTCCACGTGCAGCAACTGCCGCTGCATCACTCCTGCGGCGGTTGTGCGGGATCGATGTCGGCGAACCGCGGCTTCGCGTTCTGCAGGTCGCGCGTGTTCTTCTGCACGGTGACCGCGCCGAACAGCGCGAGCACGAACGACATCGCGTAAAAGCCCTTCTCGCTGAGCTGCAGCGTCGCGTTGAACAGGCCGACGATCAGCAGCGCGATCGAGAGCAACAACGCGATCCAGCTGAGCCCGTAGTAGATGCCCGTCACCGGAATGCCTTCGGCGCGATCGCGCACGCTCTTTTGCAGCGATATCGCCGCATACAGGCCGAACACCAGCACGGTGAAGTAGTAGCCCTTCTCGTTCAGCTGCATGCCCGCGTTCCAGAGCCCGATCAGAAACGCCGCGAAACCGGCGAGCAGTGCGGCCCACGATGCGGCGACGAACGCAAACGACGGTTGCTGGATGCTTGTCTGGTTCATTGTTTTGCCCTCTTTCTTGTTGTCCGGAATTGTTGTCAGGAATCCGTTTCGCGCATGTTAGCAGCTTTGACAGCAGCCGGCCGCGCTACTCGCGGCTGGCCGCGCCGACGCAGTCGAGGAAGTGATCGACGATCAGGTTCTGGTGCTGGCCCTTGCGCGTCGCGAGTGCGAGCGTCACGTCGTGATGGAACAGGTCCGGGCGGATCGCCCGCAACATGCCCTTGCCGACCCATTCCGCGGCGAAGTGATCCGGCAGGAATCCGATGTATTCGCCGGTCATGATCAGGAATGCGATGCCTTCGCGATCGGACGCCGTCGCTGCACACGCGAGCTGCTTGTGCAAATCGATCGCTTTCGTCGCTTGCCGGTAGTTCGGCGCGACGGCCGCCCAGTTCCGGATCTCGTCCGCCGACGCGCGATCGTGCCGCGCGAACAGCGGATGCCCGTTGCAGCAATACAGCAGCGAACGCTCGTCGTACAGCGACGTGTACGCAAGACCCGACAACGTCGTGATCAGCGGCAGCACGCCGACGTGCAACTGGCCGTCGAGCAGCCCGCGCTCGATCTCGCCTGGCGTCGACATGCTGATGTTGACCTTCACGCCGTCGCTCTTCTTCCTGAGCATCCGCAGCGCGGACGTGATCCACATCTTCGGCTGCGTCACGAGGCTGTTCATGATCCCGATGTTCAGGTCGCCGCGCAGGTGCTGGTGAAACTGGTTGATTTCCCGCCGGAAATTCTCGATCGCCGCGAGCACCGATTCGCTGGCCCGCAGCACTTCGCGACCGCCATCCGTCAGCGAGAACCCTCCGCGGCCGCGCCGGCACAGCCGCATGCCGAGACGTTTCTCGAGATCGCTCATGTGAAGGCTGATCGCGGATCGCGTGATGCCGAGCGCGCTTTCCGCGGCGACGAAGCTGCCGTGCTCCGCGACCGTCTTGAACAGGCGCAGCAGCCTGAGATCGAAATCGGTGACTTGCGCGAGGTTGACCTTCTTCATGATTGATAGCCTGCTTGCACGACGTCGGGCGCGAGCGGATCGGCAGGCTTCGTGTGCCTGCGCGATGCGTCGGACGACGGCGCGAACCCGAAGCCCGGACGTGCGGTTTTGCCGGCCGTGATTCTGCCACGAAGCTTCGCGCGGCAACGTATGCCGCGCTGCCGGCCTCATGCGGGCGCCGCCCGCGGGCAGGTCGCGGCGCAGCCGCGCAGCCCCGCGTGAAGCGGCTGTCGCCACGCTCGGCGGCACGCTTAGGTGAGTCCGCGCTCATCCAATGTTTCGAAAAATCAAATTTGTCGTGTCGTGCGGCGTGGCATTGTCGAACGCAATGCTGCTCAGACAGCTCGCCCGAACAACATATCCGGAGACAACATCCATGCTTCAGCGCAGGTTTGACGACAGCCACGGCAAGACCACGCTCGCGCCGGGCCTCAAGCAACGTCACGTCACGATGCTGTCGATCGCCGGCGTGATCGGCGCCGGCCTGTTCGTCGGTTCCGGCCACGCGATCGCGGCCGCCGGCCCCGCCGCGCTGGTCGCCTATCTGCTCGCCGGCACGCTCGTCGTGCTCGTGATGCGCATGCTCGGCGAAATGGCCGTCGCGTCGCCGGACACCGGCTCGTTTTCCACTTACGCGGACCGCGCAATCGGCAAGTGGGCCGGCTTCACGATCGGCTGGCTCTACTGGTGGTTCTGGGTGCTCGCGATCCCGCTCGAGGCGATCGCCGCCGCCGCGATCCTGCATGCATGGATGCCTGCGGTGCCGACCTGGGGCTTCGCGCTCGCCGTGACGGCGCTGCTGACCGCCACGAACCTGTTCAGCGTCGCGCGCTACGGCGAGTTCGAATTCTGGTTCGCGCTCCTGAAGGTACTCGCGATCATCGCGTTCATCGTCGTCGGCGCAATCGCGATGACGGGCGCACTGCCCGGCCGGCATGTCAGCGGCGTGAGCACCCTGATGGCGGCGCACGGCGGCTTCATGCCAAACGGCTATGGATCGGTGCTCGGCGCGCTGCTGACGACGATGTTCAGCTTCATGGGCACCGAGATCGTGACGATCGCCGCCGCCGAGTCGAAGAACCCGGCGCGCCAGATCACGCGCGCGACCAATTCGGTGATCTGGCGGATCGGCCTCTTCTACATCGTGTCGATCTTCCTCGTAATCTCGGTCGTGCCGTGGAACGATCCGATGCTCGTCAAGGTAGGCTCGTACCGGCGCACGCTCGAATTGCTCGACATTCCGTATGCAAAGCTGATCGTCGACTTCGTCGTGCTGGTCGCGGTCGCGAGCTGCCTGAATTCCGCGATCTACACGTCGTCGCGGATGGTGTTCTCGCTCGCCCGCCGCGGTGACGCGCCGGCACTGCTGCGCCGGACGACCGAGGCCGGCCAGGTGCCGCGTGCCGCGGTGCTGGCAAGCACCGCCGTCGGCTTCGTGACGATCGTCGTCAACTACTTCGCGCCGGAGAAATTGTTCACGTTCCTGCTCGCGTCGTCAGGCGCGGTCGCGCTGCTCGTCTACCTCGTGATTGCGGTCTCGCAACTGCTGCTGCGCCGCCGGATGCAGAAGAACGGCGTCGCGCTCGAATTCCGGATGTGGCTGTATCCGTGGCTGACCTGGGCCGTGATCCTGTTCATCCTGGGTGCGCTCGGCGTGATGCTGACGCTGCCCGAGCATCGCGCCGAGGTGCTCGCGACGACGCTGCTGACGGCCATCACGATCGCCCTCGGCCTCTTCAACGGCCGCCGCAAGGACCTGCCGGGATACGCACGCGCGAACGTGTAACGCTTGGACGCGGCGGGCGCGCCCGCCGTGTTGCAAGGCCCCGCTCACTGCCCGCGTTGCGCGCGCCGCCATCGGCCGGGCGTCGTGCCGAACACGTCACGAAACGCCTTGCCGAACGCCGCTTCGGACTGGTAGCCGACCGCCTGTCCGATCTCGGCCTGTCCGCGATGCGTGTCCTTCAGCAGCGCACATGCGCGCATCATCCGGATCTGCGTGACGAACGCCCCGACGCTCATCCCCGCCTTCTCGCGGAAATGCCGCGCATAGGTCGCGCGCGACATCGCCGCCACGTCGCCGAGCGACGCGACCGTCCACGGCTGCGCAGGTGCCATCAGCACCGCCTGGACCGACGGCCCGAGCCGCGCGTCGGCGGCCAGCGCGAGCCAGCCGGGCGGCACCTGCGCGTGTTGCCCATACGCGCGCAACGCATACGCGAGCAGTGCCTGCCCGAGCGCGTTCACGATCGCGCCGGCGGCCGGCTGCCCGCTCGAGGCCTCCGCGCGCAGCACGTCGGTCAGCATCTGCAGCTGCGCGAGCCCCGACGACTCGCGCAGCCCGACATGCAGCACGCCCGGCAGCGCACGCATCAGCAGTTCGCCGGGGCCGCGCTCGTACACATAGCGGCCGCAGAGCAGATCGACGCTCGCGCGGTCGGGCGCATCGATATTGCTCTTGATCGGCAGCACCGCGCCGCCCGTCGCGGGCCACTCGCGCACCCGCGCCGACGACGCGCCCACCGCGGCCGCGGCATCGACGGTATCGTGCGCGTCACCCATCGGCAGCAGCACGAAATCGCCCTCCGAAAGATGCAGCGTCCGCCCGCTCGCGGTACGCAGTCGGCACTGGCCGGCCAGCAGCAGGTGAAACGGCGCCTCGCCGTGCGGCAGCGCGCCGTGAGCGATCGCGAACGGGCCGTCGAGCAGGCAGCGCACGTCCAGCTCGACGTGGCTACGGCCCAGCAGCAGCAGTTGACTCAATGCATCCATGAGACGATCGCGCTAAAAATTGACGCTTCAGTGTATCGAAACCATCAGCGTGGACGTTCAGAATAAGCGTGCATCAACCAAGACCGCGGCACCCGCCGCCGTCACCCAACCCTGAAAAGGACGAGCCATGCTGAACTGGAACGAATATCGCAAGGAACTCTCGACGCGCATCGGCGAGGTGGCGAAGTTGTCGCCTGACACGCTGGCCGGCTACAAGGCACTGTCTGGCGCCGGCGCCAAGACCGGCCATCTGGACGCAAAGACGCGCGAGCTGATCGCGCTCGCGGTGGCGGTCACGACGCGCTGCGACGGCTGTATCGCCGTACACACGGCCGAGGCGGCAAAGCACGGCGCGACCAAGGAGGAAGTGGCGGAAGCGCTCGGCGTGGCCATCGCGCTGAACGCGGGCGCGGCGCTCGTCTATTCGGCGCGCGTAATGGACGCGATGGGCGACTGAGCGGACGCGACCGTCGCCGCCCGGCGCCGCGGATCTTTCGTGGCGCCGGCTTCCGGGCTTCCGGCTTCCAAGCCCCGTGCTTCCCGCCCACCAGCCTCGCTTTCATCAGTCCAAACCGACGCGCGCGTCCCCCGCCTTGCCCGCACGCTGCCCCGCCGAAGTCGGCTACCATGCGCGAAGGTTCCATTGCGAAGGAGCGTCCCATGTGCCGCTGGCTCGCCTATACGGGCAACCCGATCCATCTCGAGACTGTCCTGTTCCGCGCGAAGCACTCGCTGATCGACCAGAGCCTGCATTCGCAACTCGGCGCGACGACCACCAACGGCGACGGTTTCGGCCTCGGCTGGTACGGCCACCCGGACGAGCTCCCGTTCCGCTATCGGTCGGTGCAACCCGCGTGGAACGACCGCAACCTGCGCGAAGCCGCGCGCGCGATCCGTTCGCGGATGTTCATCGCGCACATCCGCGCGGCGACCGACACGCCCGTGCAGGAAACCAACTGCCACCCGTTCCGTCACGGGCGCTGGCTGTTCGCCCACAACGGGCTGATCCGCGATTTCCACAAGCTGCGCCGCGACCTGACGCTGAAGATCGATCCCGCCCTGTTCCCGACGCTCGAAGGATCGACGGATTCCGAAGTGATGTTCCGCCTTGCGCTGACCTTCGGTCTCGAACATACGCCGCTGCCTGCGCTCGAGCGGATGGCCGGCGTCATCGAGGATATCGCCGCGCATCATCGCGTCGCCACGCCGCTGAACATGACCGTATGCGTGACCGACGGCGAGCGGATCATCGCGGTGCGGTACTCGAGCGAGCAGCAGTCGCGCTCGCTGTTCCACAGCACGTCGTTCAAGCACCTGCACGAACTGTATCCGCACAACCCGCGCATCGCGGAAGCGGGCGACGACGCGTTCATGGTGCTGTCCGAGCCGCTCGTCGACCTGCGCGGCGCGTGGGAGGAGATTCCGGAAAGCACCGCGATCATCGCGCACGGCCCCGACATCGAGCAGTTGCCGTTTGCACCGGCACGGCACAGCTAGGGTCTTTCGCAGCGGACGCAGCACAGCGCGCGGCCGGCGCGCAAGGTCAGTTGCGGTGCTCGAGCCGCATCCGGATCGATTCGAGCCCGGCCGGCAACCAGCGCGACGGCTTGCGCGTACGCGCGAGCGCGACGAAGCCGAGCCGTTCGTACAGCGCCTTCGCACGTACGTTGCTCACCAGCACGTCGAGCACGACGGCACGACTTCCGTCGGACGGCAGCACGCCGATGCGGAGCGCATCGTCGAGCAGCGCGCTGAAGATCCCGCGGCCGCGATGCCCGTCGCCGGTCGCGCAATGCGCGACCAGGATCTGCGCACGCTTCGGCGCCGGCAGCTCGGTATCGAGCACGACGCCGCGCAGCAACCTGCCGAGCGTGCCGCGCAGCCCGAAGAAACGCAGCAGCGCCCAGACCACATGCACGTCGTCGAGCATCGTCCGGCTGCCGTCCTGGACCGCCATCACGGCGAGCACGGTACCGTCGTCGGCAACGCCGACCCGATGACGACGCCACGAGAAGCGGCCGTGGCGGGACCGGAACGCATCGTTCAGGAATGCGATGCAGCGCGCTTCCGACTCGCCGAGAAAGTAACCGAACTCGCCAACGCCGGATGCAAACACGAGCGGTGCGCACGCGGCCGCATCGTCGGGCCCGGCCGCGCGAAACCGCACGCGCGGCTCGCCGTACGGCTCACCGGGCGGCGGAGCCGCGTGACGCGCAGACGCGTGGACGGCGCGCACGACTGCGCCGCCTAGCGCGCAAGCCGCGACAGCGCGGCGATCGTACGGCTGATCTGTTCGGGCTCGTGCGTCGAACAGATGAAGAAGCGCAGGCGCGCGGCCTTTTCCTCGACGGCCGGATAGAAGATCGGCTGCACGTTGATGCCTTCGTCGAACAGCGCGTTCGCCCACTGGGCCGCCTTCAGCGAACTGCCGGTGATGACCGGCACGACCGCGTAACCCGCGCTCGTGCCCGTATTCAACCCGGCCGCACGCGCTTCGGTCAGGAACTGCCGGCCCCGCGCCTGCAGCTGCGCGACCCGCTCGGGCTCGGCCAGCAGGCACTCCAGCGCCGCGCGCGACGCCTCGGCGAGCGTCGGCGCGAGCCCGACGCTGTACAGGAATCCCGGCGCCAGGTGACGCAGCATGTCGACGAGCGGCTGGCAACCGGCGATGAACCCGCCGCAGCCGGCGAGCGTCTTGCTCATCGTGCCCATCCACAGGTCGACGTCGCCGGACGCGACGCCGGCCTGCTCGCGAATGCCCTTGCCGGTCGCGCCGAGCACGCCGAGCGAATGCGCTTCGTCGACCATCAGGAACGCGCCGTGACGTTCCTTCACGTCGACGAAGCGCTGCAGTTCCGGGAAATCGCCGTCCATGCTGTACAGGCCTTCGATCGCGATCAGCACGTTCCGGTAGTCGCGGCGCACGCGCGTCAGCAGCTCGTCGAGCGCCTGCCAGTCGTTGTGCGCAAAGCTCAGGCGCTTCGCGCCGCTCAGTTGCGCGCCCTGCACGATGCTGTTGTGCGCGAGCGCGTCGTGGACGATCAGGTCGCCCTGCCCGAACAGCGCGCCGATCACGGTCACGTTGGTCGCATGGCCGCTCACGAACGCGACGCAGTCGTCGGCCTCGTAGAACGACGCGAGCGCTTGCTCGAGCTCGCGCTGCACGGGCCGCTCGCCGGCCACCATCCGGCTCGCCGACGCGGATGTGCCATAGCGGTCGATCGCCGCCTTCGCGCGCGCCGACACGACCGGATCGCCGGCAAGGCCGAGATAGTTGTAGTTCGCGAAGTTCACGTATTCGCGCCCGGCGATGCGCGTGGTCGCACCCGCGACCCCGTCATGCACGCGAAAGAACGGCGAGTCCACGCGCAGCTTCTCGCCCATCTCGCGCATGATCCTGACCTGCTGATAGAGCGGCATCGCCTCGAACCGGCTGCGCGCGGACATCTGTTGCGGCGCGGCGGCAGGCGCCGCAACGGTGCCGTCGGCCACGCGGTCCAGCTGCCGCTTCAGCGCTTTCGCGGCCAGTTGCTGCCGAAGATGCTCTCCCAATCCCATCGCTTCGTACGCCTATCACTCGAAAAAACGCCATGTTACGCCGCAAATGCGCGGCGCTCCCGTGCTTGCCGGCACTACGCCGGGAACTCGGCCCACTCCCACGCGCCGGTGTCGGCCAGCAGCGCATCGACGAGCCGGAAATTCATCTCGTGGCTGGGCCGCCATGCACTGACCCGCGCGAGCAACGGCGCGCCGGCGAGCGCGAGGTCGCCGACGAGATCGAGCACGCGGTGCCGGACAAACTCGTCGGGAAGCCGCATCCCGCCCAGCACGCGGCTGCCGACGATCGATGCGGTACACGACGGCCGCGCGCCGCGCAGGATCGGCACGCCGCGCAGGTAGCCGGCGACGATCGCGGGCACCGCCCACTTCACACGCCCGTACGAGCGCGACGGCGCGATCTCGGCCGCGAACGCGGCAGGCGTCAGCGCGCCGTCCCAATGCATGTCGCCGAAGCCGCGCAGATCGTTGCGCACGCTCAGCTCGTAGCGCGGCGCGGGCTCGATCCGCATCTCGCGCCGCTCGCCGCCGTCGCCATCCGCGACGACGACAGGCCGCAGCACGCGGATGAAACGCTTCGGCGCGGCCAGCGCGACACGCCCGCACGTGCGGATCGCGTCGACCCACGGCGCGGCGCTGCCGTCGAGAATCGGCACCTCCTCCGCATCGAGCTCGACGATCGCGTGATCGATCTCGCACGCAAGCAGCGACGCCAGCAGGTGCTCGACGGTCCGCACGCCGACGCCTTCGGCATTGCGCAGCATCGTGCAGAGCGGCTGGGCGCGGCGCAATGCGGGATCGACCGCGAGCGTCGCGAGCGTGCGGCCGTTTGCGACACGACGGAACACGATGCCCGTCACGCCGTCCTCGGGACGAGCCGGCAGGATCCGCACGCCGACTCGCCGGCCCGTGTGCAGCCCGTGTCCGGCGATCGTCAGCTCGCGTGCGAGCGTGCCCTGGCTGCCGGTCCAACCGGCCGGCACGCTCACTTGACAGTCTCCAGCGCAGCCGGCGCCGCGCCAGCTGCCGATGCAACGTCGAGCAGCGCCTGCGCGTCGCCGTCGAGCGCATGCTTCGCGGCGAGCGCGGCAACGGCATCGTCCGCCGCGCCGTCCGCCGCGCCGTCCGCCGGTTCGCCGCCACCTTCGACCGACGTCGCGATCGAATCGACGATCCGGCCGGCCAGCGTCGTCACGCTCGCCCCTTCCGCGATCGCCATCACCGACAGCTTCACGTCGAACGCCTCCTCGACCGCGAGGCCGAGCTCCATGCCCATCAGCGAATCCATCCCCATCTCGAGGACCGACTTGTCGAGCGCAATGCGCTCCGGCGTCATGTGCAGGATGCGGGCGATCTGCCCCTGCAGCGTCTCGGCGACGAGCGCAACCGCGTCGCCGCGCGCCAGCGCGAGCACTTCCTCGCGAAGCTGCCCGCCACCGTCGCGCGTGTCGCCGCCGCCCGCGTGCGACTGCAGCAGCGCGTAGCGCCGTGCCTTCGCGGCGGGCATCCCGCGCGCAATCGCGTGCCAGTCGAGGCGCACCACCGCTTCACCCGCCGAACCCACCGAGCGCTTGCTAAGCGCACGCTCGAGCGCGGCCATCGCCTCGTCGGACGTGATCGATGCGCCGCCGATACGCGCCTGCAACGCCTCGCGCGTGTCCGAGTTGCGCGCGAGGAAACCGACGTCCTCGAGCGGCCCCCACGCCATGTACGTGCCGGGCAGGCCCGCCGCACGCCGATGCTCGACGAGCGCCTCGACGAAGCTGTTGGCTGCGACGTAGTTCGACTGGCCCGGGTTGCCCAGATAGGTCGTCGCCGACGAATAGACGACGAACCAGTCGAGCGCCAGCACGCGCGTCGCCCGATGCAGGTTCCACGCGCCGGCCACCTTCGGTGCGAGCACCGCCGCGAAGCGGTCGTCGTCGAGATTGCGCACGAGGCCGTCGTCGATCGACATCGCCGAATGCAGCACGCCCTTGAGCGGCGTGCCGCGCGCGGCGATGGCCGCGACCATCGCGTCGACCGCGGCCGCATCCGTCACGTCGCATGCGACCACGTCGACCGTCACGCCGAGCGTGTCGCGCCAGCGCGCGGCCTCGCCCACGGCCGTTGCAGCAAGCGTGCCGGACCGGCTCGCGAGCGTCAGGTGGCGCGCACCGCGCTCGACCATCCGGCGCGCGCTGGCGAACCCGAGCCCGCCCGTACCGCCGACCACCAGATAGGCGCCGTGCGGATCGAGCGCCAGCGGTCGCGGCGCGGCGACGCCGCGCTTCGGCGCCGGCGTGCCGGACGGATAGGTGACGAGCACCTTGCCGATCTGGCGTGCCTGCTGCATGTAGCGGAACGCATCTTCCGCGCGCTCCGCCGGGAACGCGCGATACGGCAGCGGATGCAGCACGCCGGCCGCGAACAGCGCCATCACCTCGCCGAACAGGCGTGCGGTCAGCTCCGGCAGCGCGCCCAGCAGCTGGTCGGCGTCGATGCCGAAATAGCTGATGTTGTTGCGGAACGGCCGCAGCCCGATCGGGCTGTTCTCGTAGAAATCGCGCTTGCCGAGCTCGAGGAAGCGACCGAACGGACGCAACGTGTCGATGCTGCGCACCATCGCCTCGCCTGCGAGCGAATTGAGCACGATATCGATGCCCGCGCCGCCCGTCATCGCGCGGATCTCGTCCGCGAACGCCAGGCTGCGCGAATCGAGCACATGATCGGCGCCGAGCAGGCGCACGAACTCGCGCTTCTCGTCGCTGCCGGCCGTCGCGAACACCTCGGCGCCGAAATGGCGCGCGAGCTGGATCGCCGCGATCCCGACGCCGCCCGCGCCGCCGTGCACGAGCACCCGCTCGCCGCGACGCAGGCGCGCCAGCTCGACGAGCGCGTAGTACGCGGTGAAGAACGTGATCGGCGTGGTCGCGGCTTCCTCGAACGACAGCCGCTCGGGCTTGTGCGCAATCGCCGCAGCACGGGTCGTCACGCGCGTCGCGAACGATGCGGGCGCGAAGCCGAGCACCGCGTCGCCCGGCGCGAAGCCCGTCACGTCCGCGCCGACGCGCACGACCCGGCCGGACAACTCCATGCCGATCGTCGCGCCCGCGAAGCCGCTCTCGACGGCCTCGTCGGACAGCAGGCCCATTGCGTACATCACGTCGCGGAAGTTCAGGCCGGTCGCCGCCGGCTCGATCTCGATCTCGTCGGCAGCAAGCGCGTGCGCGGGCAGCGCGAACCACTCGAGGTGGCGCAGCGAACCGGGCGCGTCGAACGCGAGCACCGCCGGCTGCGCGGCATCGCGGCTTCGCGCACCGCCGCATGCGCGGCCGTCAGCATGCGCGGCACCAGCCGGCCACGCGCGGCCAGCACGACTTCCTCCTCGAGCGCGGTGCCCGGCCATTCGCGCACCAGCACGTCGAGCGCCACGTCGGCGTGAGGATCGACGTCGATCAGCCGGCAGGCCAGCTCCGGATGTTCGTTCGCGAGCACCCGGCCGAGGCCCCACAGCGTCGCGTGTTCCGGATGCGCGTTCGCCGAGCCGGCGAACGGCGCGCCGCCGCGCGTGACGACGGTCAACCGCGCCGCCGCACTCGCCTGCGTGTCGAACGCGCGCACGAGCGCCGCGAGCGCGATCGCCCCCGAGCGCTGCGCAGCGAGCAGCTGTGCGCCGGTCGCTGCGTCGTCGAGCGCCGTCTCCGGCG